>NZ_JAAFZF010000098.1:0-1636 GCF_010614825.1 Neobacillus sedimentimangrovi | reverse complement strand
CTTGACAGCTTCCATTCTACCAACTTGATGGTCTGTAAGCTGACGAAGGAGCTATTCTAGATTGAGCACCAATCTCGCTAACTTATTTCTGGAATTGAGTGAAAACCACAGAATTTGGTGAAGAGACAAAAAATTATTTTCCATAATAGAAGAAATATAAATAGATTATTGAGGACATTTGATTTTAATGAGTTAGGAAAAACAGTGGAAAGAATACTGATCTTATACCGTAGAGAAACTAGCTGAAATTTGCATGAACCCTTACTGAATAGAGGATTAAGGGGGATACAGAATTGAAAAAAATAATTGGATTTAGATAGAATTTGATTGAAAAACGGATTGGATTACGATTGATTGACTGCTTAATTTGCACAAAAAAACCGAAGGGGCTGTCTAAAAAGTCCATTTAAGAGAAAAATGAACCCAAATTAAAAACCCAAGAATGTTGATTTAACAGCATTCTTGGGTTTTGCTTTTATAAAGATTTCGGCTGAAATACCACTTTCCGGACAGCCCCTTCGGGTTGAGGACATTTATATAACCTTAATTTTTATGGAGACAAGTATGTTAAATTAGAATAAAGTTTGCAGAAGCGAGGAAGCACGTTCAGCCCTTGCCAAATCTGACTTCAATGGGATTATCCAGATTATCCCCTGAGAATAAAGTCTGCTCAAAGATTTGCCCGTTTTCTACCGAAAATGAACTCGAAAAATAAAAATGATAAGAATAAAGTTTGCTTAAACATAGTGGAGAGATCACCATAATAGAGGAATGACCAAAACCCAATTAGGGCACCTAACGGTGCCCCTGTACCATAACCGATTCTTGCCTTCTAATGAGGTGCCTATGCAATTGTATTTTTTATATTTGTTGGAATTGCCGAAATTGCTGGAGTGGGATCTAATTAGGCTATTGTTTAAGAAAAGTAAGCCATTTATTGAGGTGTTTTCGGAGGAGTCCTTCCGTATATGAGGATGGGTACACCTGATTTATACGATTGGATAGGTGCTGGTATCTGTTTAGTGGGTGTTTCAGTAATGATATTCGCACCTCGCCAATAATGAGGTATCGAAGATACCTTTCATCCATCTGCATCATACCTAGCACCTTACGGTTTCTCATATACCACCGTCAAACCCATACTTTCCACGTTACCCATACATAATTATTTATTTTTATTTTTAATTATTTCTTTATGGGCGAGTGCTTATGTCTGAAGCATGGTATACCTTCATGGACGTGGACTTCCCTTGAAAGAGGAAGCACTCTACTATAACTTACGGTTTTGCCTTACCACCGCCATCCCCATACTTACCTCGTGGCCTATACCTAATTATTTATATATATATTTATTTTTAAGGGCGAGGACCTTGCTTGGGGGGCGTATTACACGTTGCTGGACGTGGGCTTCCCCTGAAAGATGGAGCACTCTACTATACCTTGCGGTTTCCCCTGTACCACCGTCATTCCCCATACTTACCACTTGACCTCTGCCTAATTATTTATATATGGTATGTCAACACTAAACTAGACAACTTTTTTAAGGTGTTCATTTTTATATTCAATAGGGCTTAAATACCCAAGTGTTCCGTGAATTCTGATATGATTAAACCAATGAACATAATCATCTAATTCT
>NZ_JAAFZF010000097.1:0-1722 GCF_010614825.1 Neobacillus sedimentimangrovi | reverse complement strand
GAACCGACTTTCAGCACCCCCTCATGCGAGGGGATGAATTATCCGGTATTAGCTCCGGTTTCCCGAAGTTATCCCAGTCTTACAGGCAGGTTGCCCACGTGTTACTCACCCGTCCGCCGCTAACCAACAGAAGCAAGCTTCTATTGGTCCGCTCGACTTGCATGTATTAGGCACGCCGCCAGCGTTCGTCCTGAGCCAGGATCAAACTCTCCAAAAAAAGTTGATTTAGCTCATAAAATTAACGTTGGTTTCGTTTCGAAAGAAACGAATATTGTAATTTGTTGACGTTTTTGTTTGTTTAGTTTTCAAAGAACAATTTACTCTGTCGCTCAAGCGCGACTTTTTTATAATAACAAAGTTAAACATCTTTGTCAATATTTTTTTGGTGGAGCCTAGCGGGATCGAACCGCTGACCTCCTGCGTGCAAAGCAGGCGCTCTCCCAGCTGAGCTAAGGCCCCATAAAATTTTATTTTCCATGGTCGGGAAGACAGGATTCGAACCTGCGACCCCTTGGTCCCAAACCAAGTGCTCTACCAAGCTGAGCTACTTCCCGAAACTTTTAATTTTAAGTGGCGCGCCCGACAGGAGTCGAACCCATAACCTTCTGATCCGTAGTCAGACGCTCTATCCAATTGAGCTACGGGCGCATATTTAAAATAATGGTGCCGAGGACCGGAATCGAACCGGTACGGTAGTCACCTACCGCAGGATTTTAAGTCCTGTGCGTCTGCCAGTTCCGCCACCCCGGCAATATTGGAGCGGAAGACGGGATTCGAACCCGCGACCCCCACCTTGGCAAGGTGGTGTTCTACCACTGAACTACTTCCGCAATATAAATGGTGCGGGTGAAGGGAGTCGAACCCCCACGCCTTGCGGCGCCAGATCCTAAGTCTGGTGCGTCTGCCAATTCCGCCACACCCGCATATTTAAATGGTGAGCCATGAAGGACTCGAACCTTCGACCCTCTGATTAAAAGTCAGATGCTCTACCAACTGAGCTAATGGCTCATATTTATACAGTTCCCTAATCTTTGAAAACCGTTTGTCAGATGTCCCCGCCTCAGTAAGCTGAATCAAGAAGCAGCTCGGCGTGTACAACTCGAAGTCACTCATAGAAGTTTCCGTCATCCCGACCTCAGTAAGCTATTTCAAGCTGCAACTCGGTCGGTATGCTGAAGCTTATTCAAGATGTTCATTCGATCGTGCTCTACCAACTGAGCTAATGGCTCAAAATATATTTTTATTAAATGGTGCCGGCTAGAGGACTTGAACCCCCAACCTACTGATTACAAGTCAGTTGCTCTACCAATTGAGCTAAGCCGGCGTTTTTATTCATTTAAAAAAATAATTACAACACGCACTTTGTTTACGTCATCCCGACCTCAGTAAGCTATTTCAAGCTGCAGCTCGGTCGGTATGCTGAAGCTTATTCAAGATGTTCATTCGACCGTGCTCTACCAATTGAGCTAAGCCGGCATACTTACATGGTGGAGGATGACGGGATCGAACCGCCGACCCTCTGCTTGTAAGGCAGATGCTCTCCCAGCTGAGCTAATCCTCCATCTAAAGCCCGGCAGCGTCCTACTCTCACAGGGGCTTTCGCCCCAACTACCATCGGCGCTGAGAAGCTTAACTTCCGTGTTCGGTATGGGAACGGGTGTGACCTTCTCGCCATTGCCACCGGACCTATTCAATTGAGGTTCATTCCCTCAAAACTAGATA
>NZ_JAAFZF010000096.1:0-1858 GCF_010614825.1 Neobacillus sedimentimangrovi | reverse complement strand
AAAAAAACCACTTGCCAACATCCCTACATTCAAATACACTTCCTGTTATTGGGCAAAAATGACAGGAGGCGATGAAGGAGATGTTAGCAGTGGCAGAAATTAATTATATCAGACATGAAGCAAATAAAAAAGGGCGTTCGTATAGCTCTATTGCCAAACAAATGAGTCGAGACCGTAGAACGGTTCGGAAATGTGCAGAGATGGAGGATTTTAGTCCTTCAGAAGTACCAAAGCAAAAACGAAAAGCAAAAGTCATGGATCCTGTGAAACCGATTCTAGATCAATGGCTTCAAGAAGACTTGAAGAAGAAAAAGAAGTTTCAACGAACTGCTCAACGGATGTATACGCAACTTGTCGAAGAATATGGGTTTGAAGGTTCCGCACGATCCGTTCGGCATTATGTATCCCAACGTAAAAAACAGCTTTCCGAAGAGACAGAAACAGCTGCATTGCCATTAGAGTCAAAGCCAGGAACAGCTCAAGTGGACTTTGGGGAGGCACCATTTAAATATCGTGGAGAAGTAGTGACATGGCCATATTTGGTTTTATCGTTTCCCTATAGTAATACCTTTTACGTTCAGGTGTTTCCATCTGAAAATCGGGATTGCTTTTTAGAAGGATTGAAACGAATCTTTCATCACATAGGTGGAGTACCTAGAGTAATTCGTTTTGATAATTTATCACCTGCGGTGAAAAAAGTATTACCTAATGGGGAGCGAGAGCTAACGGAGGAGTTTCAGCGTTTTGTTTGCCATTATGGTTTTGAATATGAATTTTGTAATCCGGCTAGTGGAAACGAAAAAGGACATGTGGAATCGATGGTGAAATATGTTCGAAACAACTTCTTTCTTCCGGAGCTTGTGGTGCATGACATAGAACAACTGAATGAAACGCTATGGGGAAAGGCAGAAAAGGATCGAAACCGTCTTCATTATCAAAAAGGTATTGTACTTGCCGAACTGTATTTGGCAGATAAAGAGCAGTTTTTACAGTTACCAGCGAAAGAGTATGAGTGTGTGCGGTATGAACAAGTAAAAGCTGATAAGTATGGCTATATTCGACTGGAAAATAAACTCTATTCGACGTCTCCGCGTTTTGCCAAATCCACAGTTTTGGCAAAAATCTCGTACAACCGAATCGAGATCCTAACGGAAGATTATGACACGATTGTTTGCCATCCACGTCTTTACGGTAATGAACAAAAATCGATGATATGGCAACCGTATCTAACGTTGATGTCGAAAAGACCGACAGCGATGAAATACACGAGTTTTTACGAGCAGTTACCTCCATTGTGGCAACAATACTTTACACAATGTACGCTGTCAGAAAAACAACAAGCATTACAGCTCTTATCGGTGATTCTAAAAGACTACGATTTTGAGTTACCTACGCAAGCTTTACAGCTTGCCTCTGAAAACGGGCATCCATCTGTAGAGTCGATTAAACAAGTGTTTTATCAACTTATTAACGGACGAGGACAGCGCCCTATCATTCAACCGAAAGGTTCGTTACCTGTCATACCGAATGCGACAAGAGGGTTAGAGCATTATGATCAGCTTTTCCCTTCTAGAGGAGGGAAGCAGTGATGGATCAAAAGATTCGAGAATATGCAAAACGGTTGAAATTAAGCTGGATTCGTCAGCATTATCATGAAATCGAAGCAATGAGCCATGAGGAGTATCTTCTCCAACTCTTTGAACAAGAAGTGAAACAACGGGAAAAACGAAAGGTTAATCAATTACTCTCTCAGGCAACGTTGCCTAAAATAGCAGGAAAGCCATTTGAATGGACCCACATTCAAATGGCTCAAGGCATCACAGCAGAATATCTGTTAAACGGGCACTTTATTGAAAAT
>NZ_JAAFZF010000095.1:0-1970 GCF_010614825.1 Neobacillus sedimentimangrovi | reverse complement strand
TAATAGACCTTTCGCTGACACGCTGTACATTTGGATTTTTTTGAAGCATGTTTATCTCTTTAGATGAAAATGTTATTTTACTCATGTTGTCCCCTAATCTCCATATTCTGAAATTCAAGTATATAAAAATACCTGTAGGTTGAACACTCTTTTTTTCAAGTGTCCTACCTACAGGTACCATTTTATAGAGATTCGCTCTTTTTTTAATGGGTAAAGAATATTCGAATAGACGACAAAATTTAATTTTAACCTCCCTTTGATGTAAAATTCTTCTTCCTTTCATATGTATGGAATGAAGGGAGTGAAACAAATGTATAAATCACTTCAAGAGTTGTTTGAAAATAGAGTTCAGCAGTTTGTTCTTTTGGATAGAGGATACAAGGATTTTTTTCCCAAGGCGGAACGTAAGTTGGATTCCTGTTCAAAAAGATCGGCGGAAATTGTTAAGGTAAAAGCAACAGGAAAAATTATCGACAAAGCTGATCAAGATGGTATTCAAAAAGTAAAATATCTCGCCCATTATCGTTATTTGATCAAACAAAAAGGAAATTTCTATATCGAGGAAGAGGTGGAAGAAAGACTAGCTAAACTATATAAAAATTCTATTATCTCAGATGAAGAGATTCCTGCACTAGATTTTCAGGAAGATTCCTTTAGGGATTCCATAGAACGCGTCACAAAAGGCGACCATATAGTCTTTAAATATGATCGTCTTAAAGCCGTACAATATGCTGAGCGTTGGTGGAATAGCTATAATCCAGCATATATAAAATTTGAAAATGATTGTACCAATTTTATCTCTCAATGTTTACGTGCAGGCGGGGCTCCTATGAGAGGCTATCCAAACCGAGGGAATGGTTGGTGGATGCAAAATAACAATTGGAGCTATAGTTGGGCTGTAGCACATTCGCTAAAAAATTATTTGGCAAATTCCAAAATCGGTTTAAGAGCGAAAGAAGTTAGCAGTCCTGACCAATTAACGTATGGGGATGTTATTTGCTATGATTTTGAAGGAGACGGCAGATTTAATCATAATACGATCGTCGTTGCCAAAGATGCTTACAATATGCCTTTAGTAAATGCACATACTTATAATAGCCGAATGAGGTACTGGGCTTATGAAGATTCATCTGCCTACACGCCAAATATAAAATATAAATTTTATACGATTGTTGATGGATGAGCCTGCTTGATGAGGGGAGTGAGAGTGGTATAATAACTGATAGAGCTTTTAATGAGGTGAAATTCATGTCAGTGCACGTTGTTTTATATCAGCCAGAAATCCCTTCAAATACAGGTAATATCGCCCGCACTTGCGCGGCTACAGATACTACGCTTCATTTGATCCGTCCATTGGGCTTTTCAATGGATGACAAAACACTGAAGAGAGCCGGTCTAGATTATTGGGAATTTGTTCGTATTTTTTATTATGATTCCTTAGATGAATTTTATGAAAAAAATGCCGGCGGAGAATTTTATTACTTAACGAAATTCGGACAAAAACCGCATTCTTCCTTTAATTATAGTGACTTAGACAAGGACTATTATTTTATTTTTGGCAGGGAAACGAATGGTCTCCCTAAAGATTTAATTGAAAAAAATAAAGATGTCTGTCTGAGAATCCCAATGACCGATAAAGTACGTTCCTTAAACTTATCCAATGCAGCTGCCATTCTTATATATGAGGCATTACGTCAGCAAAATTATCCAAATTTAAAATAAATGCAAAGAGGCCTAAAAGTATAGGGCCTCTTTATTTGTAATAGGAAAGACATGAATAAATGAGGCTCTATAATAAATGTTGGGGTTTTCATACAATTTTGGTCAAAAAAAAGACACGCAACCCCGTCATTCTTTTATACTTGAATTGTCCAGAAACAAGCAAAAAGAATGGAGTTGCGTGTACTATGAATTCTATCATGAATATCCCAGGATTAAAAGGCTGTCAGGTGATAAAAATGGAGGAGCGT
>NZ_JAAFZF010000094.1:0-2417 GCF_010614825.1 Neobacillus sedimentimangrovi | reverse complement strand
ATCCTGAGTACGGCCGGACACGTGAAATCTGGTCGGAAGCAGGGAGGACCATCTCCCAAGGCTAAATACTCCCTAGTGACCGATAGTGAACCAGTACCGTGAGGGAAAGGTGAAAAGCACCCCGGGAGGGGAGTGAAAGAGAACCTGAAACCGTGTGCCTACAAGTAGTCAGAGCCCGTTTATGGGTGATGGCGTGCCTTTTGTAGAATGAACCGGCGAGTTACGATTACATGCGAGGTTAAGTTGAAGAGACGGAGCCGTAGCGAAAGCGAGTCTGAATAGGGCGAATGAGTATGTAGTCGTAGACCCGAAACCAGGTGATCTACCCATGTCCAGGGTGAAGTCCAGGTAACACTGGATGGAGGCCCGAACCCACGCACGTTGAAAAGTGCGGGGATGAGGTGTGGGTAGCGGAGAAATTCCAATCGAACTTGGAGATAGCTGGTTCTCTCCGAAATAGCTTTAGGGCTAGCCTCACGTAGTGAGAGTCTTGGAGGTAGAGCACTGTTTGGACTAGGGGCCCTCATCGGGTTACCGAATTCAGATAAACTCCGAATGCCAATGACTTATCCGTGGGAGTCAGACTATGAGTGATAAGATCCATGGTCAAAAGGGAAACAGCCCAGACCACCAGCTAAGGTCCCAAAGTATACGTTAAGTGGAAAAGGATGTGGAGTTGCTTAGACAACCAGGATGTTGGCTTAGAAGCAGCCACCATTTAAAGAGTGCGTAATAGCTCACTGGTCGAGTGACTCTGCGCCGAAAATGTACCGGGGCTAAACGTATCACCGAAGCTGTGGGTGGACACCTTCTGGTGTCCGCGGTAGGAGAGCGTTCTAAGGGCGTTGAAGCTAGACCGTAAGGACTGGTGGAGCGCTTAGAAGTGAGAATGCCGGTATGAGTAGCGAAAGATGAGTGAGAATCTCATCCACCGTATGCCTAAGGTTTCCTGAGGAAGGCTCGTCCGCTCAGGGTTAGTCGGGACCTAAGCCGAGGCCGAAAGGCGTAGGCGATGGACAACAGGTTGATATTCCTGTACCACCTCTTTATCGTTTGAGTGATGGGGGGACGCAGGAGGATAGGGTAAGCGCGCTGCTGGTTATGCGCGTGTAAGCAGTTAGGCTGGCAAATAGGAAAATCCGTTTGCCGTTAAGGCTGAGCTGTGATGCCGAGGGAATTTGAGTACCGAAGTTCCTGATTCCACACTGCCAAGAAAAGCCTCTAGCGAGATAAAAGGTGCCCGTACCGCAAACCGACACAGGTAGGCGAGGAGAGAATCCTAAGGTGAGCGAGAGAACTCTCGTTAAGGAACTCGGCAAAATGACCCCGTAACTTCGGGAGAAGGGGTGCTCATTAGGGTGCATAGCCTTGATGAGCCGCAGTGAATAGGCCCAGGCGACTGTTTAGCAAAAACACAGGTCTCTGCGAAGCCGCAAGGCGAAGTATAGGGGCTGACGCCTGCCCGGTGCTGGAAGGTTAAGAGGAAGGGTTAGCTCACGCGAAGCTCTGAATCGAAGCCCCAGTAAACGGCGGCCGTAACTATAACGGTCCTAAGGTAGCGAAATTCCTTGTCGGGTAAGTTCCGACCCGCACGAAAGGCGTAACGATCTGGGCACTGTCTCAACGAGAGACTCGGTGAAATTATAGTACCTGTGAAGATGCAGGTTACCCGCGACAGGACGGAAAGACCCCGTGGAGCTTTACTGCAGCCTGATATTGAATTTTGGTACAGCTTGTACAGGATAGGTAGGAGCCGTGGAAGCCGGAGCGCCAGCTTCGGTGGAGGCGTCGGTGGGATACTACCCTGGCTGTATTGAAATTCTAACCCGCACCCCTTATCGGGGTGGGAGACAGTGTCAGGTGGGCAGTTTGACTGGGGCGGTCGCCTCCTAAAGAGTAACGGAGGCGCCCAAAGGTTCCCTCAGAATGGTTGGAAATCATTCGCAGAGTGTAAAGGCACAAGGGAGCTTGACTGCGAGACCTACAAGTCGAGCAGGGACGAAAGTCGGGCTTAGTGATCCGGTGGTTCCGCATGGAAGGGCCATCGCTCAACGGATAAAAGCTACCCCGGGGATAACAGGCTTATCTCCCCCAAGAGTCCACATCGACGGGGAGGTTTGGCACCTCGATGTCGGCTCATCGCATCCTGGGGCTGTAGTCGGTCCCAAGGGTTGGGCTGTTCGCCCATTAAAGCGGTACGCGAGCTGGGTTCAGAACGTCGTGAGACAGTTCGGTCCCTATCCGTCGTGGGCGTAGGAAATTTGAGAGGAGCTGTCCTTAGTACGAGAGGACCGGGATGGACGCACCGCTGGTGTACCAGTTGTCTTGCCAAAGGCACCGCTGGGTAGCTATGTGCGGAAGGGATAAGTGCTGAAAGCATCTAAGCATGAAGCCCCCCTCAAGATGAGATTTCCCAT
>NZ_JAAFZF010000093.1:0-2730 GCF_010614825.1 Neobacillus sedimentimangrovi | reverse complement strand
AAATCGAAGCAATGAGCCATGAGGAGTATCTTCTCCAACTCTTTGAACAAGAAGTGAAACAACGGGAAAAACGAAAGGTTAATCAATTACTCTCTCAGGCAACGTTGCCTAAAATAGCAGGAAAGCCGTTTGAATGGACCCACATTCAAATGGCTCAAGGCATCACAGCAGAATATCTGTTAAACGGGCACTTTATTGAAAATGGAGAAAATCTAATCTTTTATGGAGGTGTGGGTACCGGAAAGACCTACTTATCGAAGTTAATTGGTTTAAACGCGATTCAAAAATTAGAGAAGCGCATCAAATTTTATACGGTGGCTGGTCTAGTGAATAGCTTACTAGATGCGCACGAAAAAGGCTCGTTGAGCCGGGTCTTTAAGCAGATAGAGAAACTCGATCTTCTGATTCTTGATGAACTAGGGTACATCCCTCTACATAAACAGGGGGCAGAACTTCTTTTTCAAGTCATCTCAATGTGTTATGAAAGAAAGAGCATGATTGTGACGACGAATTTACAATTTGGTCAGTGGAATCACGTATTTGGGGATCCGATCTTAACGGAAGCTGTGATCGATCGGCTGATTCACCA
Source organism: Neobacillus sedimentimangrovi (assembly GCF_010614825.1). NCBI lineage: Bacteria > Bacillati > Bacillota > Bacilli > Caryophanales > Bacillaceae > Neobacillus > Neobacillus sedimentimangrovi. The sequence goes on along the minus strand of NZ_JAAFZF010000093.1, from coordinate 2,141 downwards.
TTCTCATTTAATTGTATTTAATGGAGAGAAAGCTACCGGTATAAAGAATCATTATTACACAATAAGTAAATATAGGGATTGGCAAGTGGTACATTTTTAATTGCCATTTGATACATTTCCTACTTGCCAAAAACAGGAATACCAGGAATCAAAGTTTTTGTTCCTCGTACTACTAAATTTTCAGCTGTGTCACTAATACCAACAAAGTTATCTATAACCTTTATTAAAGCTACTGCTGTAATAGTCTTTTTCCATTGTTTTTTAGTCTCTGATTTTATTGGTAATAGGTCAATTCCCTTATCTATGGCACTTTAGCACGACGTGTTCTTAGCACAATGATTCTCTCCTAAGCATAAGATTCGATTCATCTGAATTTTGAATAAGACGCAAGCATTATTAAATATAAAAAGACTTCCAGCATAAATGCTGAAAGCCTTAATTTATAAGGATCTAACCCTATTACGATACCGGTGGTCGGGGTCGAACCGACACTCCCGAAGGAACACGATTTTGAGTCGTGCGCGTCTGCCAATTCCGCCACACCGGCATATTATGGAGGCGGCAACCGGATTCGAACCGGTGGTAAAGGTTTTGCAGACCTCTGCCTTACCACTTGGCTATGCCGCCTTAATTTTTGGAGCGGAAGACGGGATTCGAACCCGCGACCCCCACCTTGGCAAGGTGGTGTTCTACCACTGAACTACTTCCGCATATGTAACTGGGCTAGCTGGATTCGAACCAGCGAATCACGGAGTCAAAGTCCGTTGCCTTACCGCTTGGCTATAGCCCAATAATATAACAATTAGTAAGAATTTTCAATAATAAATTTAATGGGGCGATCGATGGGAATCGAACCCACGAATGCCAGAGCCACAATCTGGTGCGTTAACCACTTCGCCACGACCGCCATCATACTTATTATGGCAGGGGTAGTAGGAATCGAACCCACATCAAAGGTTTTGGAGACCTCCGTTTTACCATTAAACTATACCCCTATAACAATGGTGGAGGGGGACGGATTCGAACCGCCGAACCCTGAGGGAGCGGATTTACAGTCCGCCGCGTTTAGCCACTTCGCTACCCCTCCACTTATTTAAATGTTACAATTGATTGTATAAATGGTGGCTCAGGACGGAATCGAACCGCCGACACAAGGATTTTCAGTCCTTTGCTCTACCGACTGAGCTACTGAGCCGAAATATCAAGTTCCCTTACGGGATTACTATCTTCAAGTGGCGGTCTGGACGGGACTCGAACCCGCGACCTCCTGCGTGACAGGCAGGCATTCTAACCAACTGAACTACCAGACCTTATTGCGGGGGCAGGATTTGAACCTGCGACCTTCGGGTTATGAGCCCGACGAGCTACCGGACTGCTCCACCCCGCGATAATATTAATCTAACAATATGGTGGAGGATGACGGGATCGAACCGCCGACCCTCTGCTTGTAAGGCAGATGCTCTCCCAGCTGAGCTAATCCTCCATTATGGTGACCCCTACGGGATTCGAACCCGTGTTACCGCCGTGAAAGGGCGGTGTCTTAACCACTTGACCAAGGGGCCATATTAAAAACTTAATTATGGCGGAGAGCAAGGGATTTGAACCCTTGATACGCGGTTAGCGTATACACGATTTCCAATCGTGCTCCTTCGACCACTCGGACAGCTCTCCGTATTAATGGCTCCGCAGGCAGGATTCGAACCTGCGACCGATCGGTTAACAGCCGATAGCTCTACCACTGAGCTACTGCGGAATGATTTACAGCCTGGCAGCGTCCTACTCTCACAGGGACTTTCGCCCCAACTACCATCGGCGCTGAGAAGCTTAACTTCTGTGTTCGGTATGGGAACAGGTGTGACCTTCTCGCCATTGCCACCAGACCATGTATTCGACACTATTTTATTATAATGACTTTTTTATATTTTGCAATAGGAAATTTTAATTTTTTTCATTCCCTCAAAACTAGATAATGTAGAAGAAGTAGGGAAGAACGAGTTCGCCAAAAGCGAATGACATCACTTTTTTATTTGGTTAAGTCCTCGATCGATTAGTATCAGTCAGCTCCACACGTCACCGTGCTTCCACCTCTGACCTATCAACCTGATCATCTTTCAGGGATCTTACTAGCTTAACGCTATGGG
>NZ_JAAFZF010000092.1:0-3012 GCF_010614825.1 Neobacillus sedimentimangrovi | reverse complement strand
TTACTCTGTATCACCTTCGGCAGAAAGGGCTTTGTTTTGTCATGCAAACTCACCCAGTGATACCTAGCCTCATATGAAGTTCGTGTTCCTCAGACCGGAAGTTTGCCGCTCGCTTCCTTCAGATTCCGCGTCACCACGGACACCCTTGCGTTAAGCTAACTGCTACTTCTGCCTTCGCAGCTCGGGACTTTCACCCTATAGATTACACCCATGCCGGGCGCACATGGATGAAACACTTGGATGTGTCCAAGTGTTTTTTACTAATAGAAAATATGTTTTCGGTTTTCATTACTTTTTTTGAATAAATAAAAATTACGATCCTAGAAATTATTTATGTTTTTCACATATAATCCTAATGTTGTTACTTTTGTAAAAAGGAGATCGGACATGATTTGGCGATTCTTTTCATACTACAAACCGCATAAAAAACTGTTTATTTTCGATTTTACCAGTGCCGTCATTGTGGCGATTTTAGAACTAGCATTTCCACTTGCAATGCAATGGTTAATTGATGATTTGCTTCCAAAAAGTGATTGGCCCGCCATTGTTTCTGTAAGTATTGGACTTTTTCTGCTTTATTTATTAAGTACTTTGCTACAGTTTATCGTGAATTATTGGGGACATAAGCTTGGAATTAATATTGAAACGGATATGAGACAAGAGCTATTTGAGCATGTTCAAAAACAATCGTTTCGGTTCTTTGATAATACGAAAACAGGACATATCATGAGCCGGATTACAAATGATTTATTTGATATCGGTGAGCTTGCCCATCATGGTCCGGAAGATGTATTTATTGCAGGAATGACCTTTATTTCTGCATTTTGGATTATGTTCACCATCAACGTAAAGTTGGCATTGGTTGTCATGCTTATACTTCCTCTCTTAATCCTATTGGTTGTTGTGTGTAATGTAAAAATGAACAAAGCATGGGGGAAAATGTATTCAAGTATTGCGGATGTGAATGCTCGTGTCGAGGATAGTGTAGCCGGCAGTCGTGTAGTACAATCTTTTACGAATGAAGAATATGAAATTTCTAGATTTAGGAAAAATAACCAAAAATACAGGGCAGCGAAACTAGGTGGCTACCGGGTCATGTCATTTAGTCTTTCTGGTATTTATATGATGACAAGGCTAATTACGATTGTAGTATTAGTTTATGGTGCTTGGCTATGCTTTACCAATCAACTTTCCTATGGTGCATTAGTGGGATTTGTATTGTATGTGAATGTTCTATTTAAACCAATTGATAAAATCAGTGCTATAATGGAACTTTATCCAAAAGGAATGGCTGGTTTTAAACGATTTATTGAGCTGGTCGATAAAGAACCGGAAGTGAAAGATCAACCAAATGCTGTAGAAGTGGCAGGATTAAATGGAAATATTCAATTTAAGAATGTGACTTTTGGTTATGATCCACATCAATTAGTATTAGAAAACATAAATTTAAAGATTCATGCAGGTGAAACAGTCGCATTCGTAGGACCGTCCGGTGCTGGAAAAACAACCATTTGTTCGCTTATTCCAAGATTTTACGATGTTCAGAGTGGTTCCATCAGTATCGATGGCATGGATATTCGAAATATGACTAAAAAATCGTTGCGTTCCCAAATCGGGATCGTCCAGCAAGATGTGTTCCTATTTACTGGAACCATTAAAGAAAATATTGCCTATGGAAAACGAGATGCAACAGATGAGGAAATAGCGGAAGCGGCCCGCCGAGCACACCTCGAATCATTTATTGCTTCTTTACCTGACGGCTATGAAACCCAAATTGGAGAAAGAGGGTTAAAACTGTCAGGAGGACAAAAACAACGGATTGCGATTGCCCGGATGTTTTTGAAAAATCCACCGATATTAATATTGGATGAAGCGACATCGGCTCTCGATACAGAAACTGAAAAGGTAATCCAAGAAGCATTGAATGAACTAGCTCAAAATCGTACGACATTGATTATTGCCCATCGACTCGCAACCATCCGAAATGCAGATCGTATATTCGTCGTCACAGAAGAGGGGATTGCTGAAGAAGGGCGACATGACGAATTAATTGAACAAGGTGGAATTTTTGCCAATCTTCATCGGGTACAATTTCAACAAACATAAGATAACAATAATCCCTGTGAATCATCACAGGGATATTTTTTTTAGTAAAATATAATTATATTATGTAAACTGATTTAACCATTATTGTGATTCGATATTCAAGGGAAAATGGACATATGAGTATTTAAAATAGAAATGAATCAATAAGCCAAAGATTATCGTGCAACGAAATAAACATAATAATATTATGTAAACTTATCAAACCTTAATTGGTCTCCGATGCTTAAGGGTAAATGTGCAGGAAACAAAGGCCAGAAAGATGAGTATTAGGAATAGAAATCAATCAACAAGCCAATGATATAAATGCAAATTGATTTTGCAAATTTTTTTATGATACACCAGGAGGCTATATTTGAATGGAACACGGCAAAGTAAAATGGTTTAATAATGAAAAAGGTTATGGATTTATTCAGCGTGAAGGCGGAGAGGATGTTTTTGTTCATTTTTCGGCTATTCAAGGAGAAGGTTATAAATCATTAGAGGAAGGCCAAGAAGTTGAATTTGATTTAGAAAATGGAGAACGTGGAATGCAGGCAGTGAATGTCCGCAAACTATAAATTTCAGCAAGAAAGACCCTTTTTTGGGTCTTTTTTTGTGTGCGCCCGGCATGGGTGTAATCTATAGGGTGAAAGTCCCGAGCTGCGAAGGCAGAAGTAGCAGTTAGCTTAACGCAAGGGTGTCCGTGGTGACGCGGAATCTGAAGGAAGCGAGCGGCAAACTTCCGGTCTGAGGAACACGAACTTCATATGAGGCTAGGTATCACTGGGTGAGTTTGCACAACAAAACAAAGCCCTTTCTGCCGAAGGTGATACAGAGTAAATGAAGCAGATGGATGGAAGGAAAGATTACACTCTTACCCGGGGAGGTCTGATGGATACGTGAAGTACCCTTCATAACCTACTTAGT
>NZ_JAAFZF010000091.1:0-3040 GCF_010614825.1 Neobacillus sedimentimangrovi | reverse complement strand
GAAGAATTGAAAAAGAAAATCGAAAAATATATCGATTATTATAACAATGTGCGAATAAAACAAAAACTGGCTGGTATGAGTCCAGTTGAATATCGAATTCATACCAGCCAATTAATTGCATAATGAAAAACTCTAACTTTAAGGGGGCACTACCTTTAGACTGACCTTCGGTCCGGCCCCTTTTCCGTTTTTGAGTACAAAAAAATCGTCCTTTCTTGTAAAATGAAGTTACCACACAACATCAACAGAAAGGACGATTTTTTATGAATAATCCAATGACTATTCAAGTTAATTATAGCACGCAAATGGAAATGGGTCTAGAGGGAATTCAAGAAAGGAATGTAACAAAAGAAAAACAACAGAAAAAGCTCGTTTTTCAACCTTATAGTAACAAACAAATGATGATAATTTTAGATTTGGAAATGTACATTCCAGAAAATCACGTGGCTCGACTAGTGGATGAAATGGTGGAATCGATTCCGGATGAAGTTCTGTTTTCTCATTATATAGGAGGAGGACGTGCCCCCTTTTCATCCGAAAATGTTGCTTAAAGTCATTTTGTATGCGTATACACAAAAAATCTATTCGAGTAGAAAGATAGAGCAAATGATTCAAGAAAATCTTCCAGCGATGTGGCTAGCTGGTATGCAAACTCCTGACCATCGAACGATCAATGATTTTCGTGGGTTTCGCATGCCAACCATGATGGAATCGATATTTGAGCAGTTCGTGATTCAACTTGTCGAACAAGGATTCATAGATTTTGAACACATTTTTGTAGACGGAACTAAAATTGAAGCGAATGCGAATAAATACACATTTGTATGGAGAAAATCCATCGAAAATTATGATGAAAAATTGCGAATGAAGATCAAAGCTCTCCTTCAAGAAATACATCAGGTGACAAAGGATGAACTAGAAGAGGAAAAACTGGAAGAAGAATTAATAAAATCAACAGCACAACTAGGAGAAGAGATTCAAGAATTAGAAGAGCAATATGAAGTAGAGATAGATAGTGAAAAGCGAAAAGAACTTCGTTCCAAAAAGTCAGAACTAAGCAAACAAAAGAAAGCCATAGAATCAGACTATCTTCCACGCTTAAGAAAGTATGAAGTACAAAGGGAAATTCTTGGTGAACGGAATAGCTATTCAAAAACAGATCACGATGCCACCTTTATGAGAATGAAAGATGACCATATGAAAAACGGTCAATTAAAAGCTGGATATAATGTGCAAATAGCTACGCAAAATCAATTTATCGTAGGATACGGATTGTATCAAAGACCTGGAGATACCCGTTGTTTTCAGCCGTTTATGGAAAAGTTAATGGCTTCTTTACCTACAGTGTCTAAACAAGTGGTGGCCGATGCAGGATATGCAAGTGAAGAAAATTACTTATTTGCGATCGGGGAAGAGAAAGAACCACGATTTGAATTATTAGCTCCATACAATACATATTTGAAGGAACAAACTAGGAAATATAAGAAAGATATTTCAAAGGTAAAAAATTGGACTTATCTAGAGGAGGATGACATTTTTATCTGTCCCAACAACCGAAAGGTTGCATTTAAACGGTACAGTAAGCGGAAAAACAGTATAGGCTACCTACAAGACTTCAAAATATATGAATGCGAAGATTGTTCGGATTGTCCAATGAAATCATTATGTACGAAAGCCAAAGGCAATCGTCAAGTACATTGGAATCCCACTTACGAAGAAATGAAAGCAAAGGCTAAAACAGCCCTTAATGACAAACAAAAGGCAGCCATCTACGCAAAGCGGAAAGTGGATGTCGAAATTGTGTTCGGTAACATTAAGGGCAATCTGTCGTTCAATCGATTTCTGTTGCGAGGACTTGAAAAAGTCCAGACAGAATTCGGAATTGTGGCCATGCCCCATAATCTCCTGAAATTAGCAGGCTTCCGCCTAGCTAATTTCAGGAATAAAGAAAAAGAGCGAATTGGAAAACCTAAGACGTTTTCCTTCATTCGCTCTTTTTTGGGACTTTTTGGACAAGCCCCTTTTTCTATGCCTAATTTTTAGCTACTGTTTATACTAATTCTAATAATAGACATTATGTTGCAAAAAAACATTACGTTTGGCATAGCTATTAACAATGTGATAATGGTTATTGTCACGAATATTTCGTTACTTTTCAAGCAACTTTTTCGCAGTAATTCTTTTACCCCGTTTAAGTAGCTTTTTTTATCGAAACACTTTTTACCCTATTTAGGTAGCTATTTTACTGCTGATTCTTCATCTAGTTTAAGGGAGGTTTTCCATCAAAAAAATTTTCACCCTGTTTAAATAGTTATTTCGCAGCAGTCTCTTTCCCTTGTTTAAAGATTGATCGATTAATCCAAAAAGAGCGAGTAATATGCATCAGCCTATCGCTTGTTTATGGCAAACTAAAAATGTACAGTTTGGCAATTAATTTATGTAGCCCTTTTCGGGCATAAAAAAACCACTTGCCAACATCCCTACATTCAAATACACTTCCTGTTATTGGGCAAAAATGACAGGAGGCGATGAAGGAGATGTTAGCAGTGGCAGAAATTAATTATATCAGACATGAAGCAAATAAAAAAGGGCGTTCGTATAGCTCTATTGCCAAACAAATGAGTCGAGACCGTAGAACGGTTCGGAAATATGCAGAGATGGAGGATTTTAGTCCTTCAGAAGTACCAAAGCAAAAACGAAAAGCAAAAGTCATGGATCCTGTGAAACCGATTCTAGATCAATGGCTTCAAGAAGACTTGAAGAAGAAAAAGAAGTTTCAATGAACTGCTCAACGGATGTATACGCAACTTGTCGAAGAATATGGGTTTGAAGGTTCCGCACGATCCGTTCGGCATTATGTATCCCAACGTAAAAAACAGCTTTCCGAAGAGACAGAAACAGCTGCATTGCCATTAGAGTCGAAGCCAGGAACAGCTCAAGTGGACTTTGGGGAGGCACCATTTAAATATCGTGGAGAAGTAGTGACATGGCCATATTTGGTTTTATCGTTTCCCTATAGTAATACCTTTTACGTTCAGGT
>NZ_JAAFZF010000090.1:1796-3559 GCF_010614825.1 Neobacillus sedimentimangrovi | reverse complement strand
GAACCGACTTTCAGCACCCCCTCATGCGAGGGGATGAATTATCCGGTATTAGCTCCGGTTTCCCGAAGTTATCCCAGTCTTACAGGCAGGTTGCCCACGTGTTACTCACCCGTCCGCCGCTAACCAACAGAAGCAAGCTTCTATTGGTCCGCTCGACTTGCATGTATTAGGCACGCCGCCAGCGTTCGTCCTGAGCCAGGATCAAACTCTCCAAAAAAGTTGATTAGCTCATAAAATTAACGTTGGCTTCGTTTCGATAGAAACGAATGTTATGGTTTGTTGACGTTTTGGTTGTTTAGTTTTCAAAGAACAATCTTTTCGCTATCAAAAGCGACTTTTTAAATATATCATCAACTGACTTTCTTGTCAACTCTTTTTTTAAAGTTGTTAATACGTCAGCAGCGACGTTTATTACTATACCAAGGTCGGATTGGAAAGTCAACCTTTTAATTAAAAAAACTAAAAAAAATTCTAGTTACGGTTTAGCCTTTTTTTCCCCCTCTTGCCTTTTCTCATATATTTTAAACATTCATGCGGGCTAGCAACCCTCCTAAATAAATTAAATAAAATCTTATATCTTTCTTCCATTGCTCTTTTTACAAGTTGATCAATTCGTTCATCTCTTAAATCAAACAAAATTTCATCCATTTCTCGTTTAATAAGGTACTCCATTTCTTTAGCCTCTTGGTCGTTAATTAGAAATCCAAGCATAAGTAACCTCCAACAAAATATATGTTAATGTAGTTTTTTCCAATTTGTGAAATTTTATAATTCAAATCATTCATCATAATTTTTTTAAGCCAAGCATATGTTTGAGACAGGAATGTATGGACGAGGTGGGATCAATGAAATTCTTTTATGTTGTAAATGGGAAGGCATTAAAAAGTATTACATTAATTTTAATTGCAGCCTTTTTTACAGCTTGGTTCCTCTTTATTGAAAACATTGCACAAATACCTGTTTTTTCAACAAAGGAAGGACCAAAAGCAGTTTATCGAGGTGAAAAAGACCTGGCACTAACATTTAATATCGGATGGGGTGATGAAAAGGCTGAACCGATTTTAGATACTTTAAAAAAAGAAAATGTAAAATCCGCTACATTCTTTCTCTCGGGTTCTTGGGCTGAGAGACATCCAGATATTGTTGAGCGCATTGTTAAAGATGGATATGAGATTGGCCTTCTAGGATATAACTATGAAGACTATTCTGAGTTAGAAGATAATAAAATTAGGAAGGATATTTTACAAGCTCAAGAAGCATTTAGAAAATTGAATGTAAAAAATATTAAGCTATTGCGTGCACCTACCGGCCATTTCGACGAAAGAACATTAAAAATTGCCAACCAATATGGATTTACAGTAGTACACTGGCGTATAGATTCAAAAGATTGGCAAAATCCAGGAGTAAAAACAATTGTAGAAAATGTTAGCAAAGCGGAAAAAGGAGATATTGTTCTGCTTCATGCATCAGACTCGGCCAAACAAACAGCAGAAGCATTGCCTCAAATTATTGATAACATTCAACAAAAAGGATTGAAACTTGTAACCGTTTCTGAACTCATTGCAAACAGTGAAGTAAAAACGAAAGAAATAAATTAGAAAAGCGGAGGCGCCCTGGTCAGCGTCGTATGACGTGGAGGTTCTCCGAATGAGATAAAGGAAACACGATGAGCTTCAACTACTATCTGTACGTAGAGAGCAAAGTCTCTCACAACTTGACTGTGCAAGACGATTTTCAAAGCTGATAAAATCGTTTTTTCTTAT
>NZ_JAAFZF010000090.1:0-1786 GCF_010614825.1 Neobacillus sedimentimangrovi | reverse complement strand
GGTATTTCAGCCGAAATCTTTATAAAAGCAAAACCCAAGAATGCTGTTAAATCAACATTCTTGGGTTTTTAATTTGGGTTCATTTTTCTCTTAAATGGACTTTTTAGACAGCCCCTTTTTTGTTTAATTTACGAGGTTTTTTTCCCTTATGACCGGAATGTTGAACACGCTTCTGCCTTTCTTCCTGAGATTTTTCATTTAATTTGGGAAGAATTAATAGTTGGTAAGCATTGCAAGCCAGTAAAGCTGCGAGCATTAAATAAAGCCAATGTGTTGAGTTTTCTCGCAGAACAGGAACCCATTCCACGATTGTAACGACAATCATAAAAAATAAAGCAGGAATAAAGGCTTGTCGATTGGTTTGTTTCACTTTCAACCATGCAGTAATAATCCCTACAAACAACAGGATAAAGGCAGGGAATAAATAAGGCAGAACACTTTCCCCTGATTCAGCAAAATTTTCATATCGCAAATAAACTAGATCAAAGAGGGCAAATAAAATAAGAACGACTTGTACACCATTCCATAATGAAGGAGATTTAAAAATTCCTAATCCAAATCGATGAATCGTTAAATAAGAAAAAAAGCCCATTTGACTTATAACACTTATTAAAAACCCCATAAATATCAACCATACAATGGCAGAAATCATATCAAGAAGTTGAAATTCAACAAAATACCGCTGTAATTCACTCCAGCGAACAATTAATCCTACAATCGCTGTAGTGAGCCCGCCAACTAATGATGTGGTCAAAAACAGTTTTACCCAATTGCGGCTTGTCACACTATAAACCTCCAAAGCAAGATTAAATACCATTATGATTGTACCAATCCCTATATAAAAAATCTATAAAATGAAGGCACAACGAATAATCTTTATGAAAATTCTTCATCATAACATTAAGGATTTATATCTGAAAGGAGCTTAAACATGAATGGAAAAAGAACGGCGCTCCTCCTATCCGCCCTACTCTTATTAGCAAGTTGTGCTCCTGCGGAGTCAGGAAATGGAGGGCAAGTTGATTATGAACAAACCAAAAAAATGGTAGTCGATATTCTTAAAACCGATGATGGTAAAAAGGCAATCAAAGAAGTTATGTCTGATGATAAAATGAAGGAAAGTTTAGTTATGGACCAACAGGTTGTCGCCACAACTATTGAACAAACGCTTACTTCTGATAAAGCAACGGAGTTTTGGAAAAAAGCTTTTAGTGACCCCAAATTTGCTAAAAGCGTTGCTAAAAATATGAAAGAAGAAAATGAAAAGCTATTAAAAGAATTAATGAATGACCCTGAATATCGAGGAATGATGATTGAAGTATTTAAAGAACCAGAAATTCAAAAGGAACTGACAGATGCATTAAAAAGTAAGGAATACCGCGAACACCTACAAAAGGTAATAACTGAGACCGTTGATAGTCCGCTTTTTAAAGCAAAAATTGAGGAACTACTTTTAAAAGCTGCCTCAGAAGCATCTAAAAATGAGAAAGAGAAAAAAGAAGGCGAAGAACAAGAAAGCTAAATCAGTTACTCATTCACCCTGTTATGTGCATAAAATGCATAAAAAACCTCTTCCCAAATGGAAGAGGACAGATTGTAGACAAAAGGCATTCCGAATAAACTTAATTCGAAATGCCTTTTCAAATTTATTCAAATTTAAAGCAATTTTTGGTCTATATTAACTTTAATTTGACCCCTACGGGGTCAATTATTATACCATTTTTGGACTAGTCCAAGTCCAGTTTGCCAGTTTCTTTAAATTCATTGCAGCAAAAGTAAGCATCGC
>NZ_JAAFZF010000009.1:0-70831 GCF_010614825.1 Neobacillus sedimentimangrovi | reverse complement strand
TATCTAGTTTTGAGGGAATGAACCTCAATTGAATAGGTCCGGTGGCAATGGCGAGAAGGTCACACCCGTTCCCATACCGAACACGGAAGTTAAGCTTCTCAGCGCCGATGGTAGTTGGGGCGAAAGCCCCTGTGAGAGTAGGACGCTGCCGGGCAAAAAAGAACAACCAATTTTGGTTGTTCTTTTTTTATAAATAGCAAAATATCTTTTTGACTTTGAGAATGGTCAGCAAAAATGTCCTAGCGACGAGACGTTAACATAATCCTCCCAACGATCAGTTCACATCCAATTGACTTTTAATGCTTTAAATTACCTTTGCCTCTGTTGGAGAGAGCGCCACAGGAAAGATGAGTCAACATAAACATTCCACGATTAAAGTGGTTGCTTTTGGGAGAAGGTAACATGCTACTGTATACGGAGATTTTTCATTTCGAATCATCTCTTTGCAATCACTGTCTATATTTTCATTCACAATCTTCTCTTTCAAACAAAGTTCCCCAAAAATTCCATCACTCTTAAATAGTAGTTTTTTCTCAAGGTTTATACGTTTTACAAGCGCGAGATTTGGAGAAAATCATAAGGGAGTGAATCGTTGCAACTCTAAAGGATTTTGAGTATAATTATAGTCAAATATAGTCAAAGTCAGATGATGGGGGTGGGAAGATGAGAAACATCTCTGATATTATCGAAAAATACTTAAAGCAAGTATTAGAAAAGAGTGAAGAGGATATTGTTGAAATAAAACGCAGCGAAATTGCCGATAAATTTCAATGTGTTCCTTCACAAATCAATTATGTCATCAACACCCGATTCACAATAGAACGAGGGTATCTCGTAGAAAGTAAGCGGGGCGGCGGAGGATATATTCGAATTATGAAGGTTCAATCACATGATTCAGCCCAATTAATCGATCATTTGCTATCTCTTGTACAAAATAGAATTAGTCAAACAAGTGCAGAAGATGTCATTGTTAGGCTTGTTCAAGAAGAGATTATTACAACAAGAGAAGCAAAAATTATGCTAAGTGTTATTGACCGTTCCGTGTTATATATTGATCTTCCATATCGAGATGAGTTAAGAGCAAGAATGTTAAGAGCAATGTTAACATCCTTAAAATATAAATAGGCATCCATTAAAGGGGTGAAAACATGATTTGCCAAGAATGTAATCAAAGGCCTGCGGCACTTCATTTTACAAAAATTATAAATGGGGAAAAAACAGAGGTACACCTTTGTGAAAAATGTGCCCAAGAAAAGGGCGAGATGTTTATATTTAATGGAGAATCGGGATTTTCATTTAATAACCTTTTAGCGGGACTATTAAACTTCGATCCTTCTTTCCAAAAACCAAGCCAAAGTCCATTTCAGCCGGACAAAATTCTTCATTGTGATCAATGTTCCATGACTTTTTCACAATTTTTAAAGGTTGGGCGCTTTGGATGTGCACATTGCTATAAGGCATTTGAAGAACAGTTAAAACCAGTCTTAAGAAGGCTTCAAGGCGGAAACTGGATTCATAATGGAAAAATACCAAAAAGAATTGGTGGCGGCATTTCCCTTCGCAAACAAATCGAAGAATTAAAGATTGCTTTAAAAGAATCGATTACACATGAGGAGTTCGAGAAAGCAGCAGAGATTCGGGATGAGATAAGGACACTAGAGAAAAAACTAGCTGCCAAGGGTCAAGAAGGAGGGGAGTAGAAGTGTCGCTCGAACGATTTTTAAATCAGACAATCAGCTCATGGATGAGTGAGGAAGGTCCTGATTCGGATATTGTTCTTAGTTCGCGAATACGTTTGGCAAGAAATATAAAGACATATAAATTTCCCACATTATTTACACACGAAGAAGCCAAAAAGATTATTCTTGAAATGGAGGAACTGTTAAGAAACTCTAATTTTTCAACCTTTGGTCATCTGGAGCTATTAAAAATTGATGAAATGCAACCTTTGCAAAAGAGGGTATTAGTTGAAAAACATTTAATCAGCCCACATTTAGCTGAAGATTCTCCACATGGTGCGGTACTTTTATCGGAAAATGAAAAAGTTAGTATTATGATTAATGAAGAAGATCATATTCGAATTCAATGCTTGTATCCGGGACTACAGTTACTCGAGGCTTTAGCAGCTGCAAATGTTATTGATGATTGGCTTGAGAGTCATATTCAATATGCATATGATGAAAACCATGGCTACCTAACAAGCTGTCCAACTAATGTAGGTACTGGTCTTCGAGCCTCTGTAATGATGCACCTTCCAGGTTTAATCTTAACCCAACAAATCAATCGAATAATCCCTGCAATTAATCAGTTAGGATTTGTTGTTAGGGGAATTTATGGTGAAGGCAGTGAGGCCCTAGGAAATATTTTTCAAATCTCAAATCAAATTACATTAGGGAAATCAGAAGAGGACATGTGCAGAGACTTAATGGGAGTTGTAAGCCAGCTTATATCCCAAGAAAGGTCAGCACGGGACGCATTACAAAAAACTTCCAACATACAATTAGAAGACAGAGTGTTTCGTTCGTTAGGAATTTTAACAAATAGCCGAATTATCGAATCGAAAGAAGCTGCTCAATGTCTTTCTGATGTTCGGCTTGGGATTGATATGGGGTATATTACCAACATGTCGAAGACGATTTTAACGGAATTAATGATTTTAACTCAACCAGGGTTTCTTCAGCAATATGCAGGAGGTCCTTTAAGACCCCATGAAAGAGATATTAGACGCGCAGCTTTAATACGAGAACGATTAAAAATGGAATCTGAAAAATAGGTGAGGAGTGATAGTATGATGTTCGGCCGTTTTACCGAAAGAGCTCAAAAAGTATTGGCTTTGGCTCAAGAAGAAGCAATCCGTTTAGGACACAATAATATTGGAACGGAGCATATTTTATTAGGACTAGTCCGCGAAGGAGAAGGAATTGCTGCTAAAGCTCTGAAAGGTCTTGGATTAGGGTCAGATAAAATTCAAAAGGAAGTTGAAAATTTAATTGGCAAAGGGCAAGAGTCTTCACAAATCATACACTATACTCCAAGAGCCAAAAAAGTAATCGAGCTATCTATGGATGAAGCCCGAAAATTAGGGCATTCTTATGTCGGAACAGAACATATTCTCCTTGGTTTAATCCGTGAAGGGGAAGGGGTTGCTGCTCGCGTCCTTAATAACCTTGGAGTCAGCTTAAACAAAGCGCGTCAGCAAGTGCTTCAATTATTAGGGAGCAATGAATCTGGAGGACATCAAGGTGGTACATCAGCTAATGCAAATACACCAACACTTGATAGCCTTGCAAGAGATTTAACAGCTATCGCCCGCGAAGGAAGTTTGGATCCTGTCATTGGCAGAAGTAAAGAAATCCAGCGCGTGATTGAGGTCCTTAGCCGTAGAACGAAAAATAATCCTGTATTAATCGGGGAACCAGGTGTAGGTAAAACAGCTATTGCCGAAGGTCTTGCCCAGCAAATCGTTAATAATGAAGTACCGGAAATCCTTCGTGACAAGCGAGTTATGACTCTCGATATGGGTACGGTAGTAGCTGGAACCAAATACCGTGGGGAATTTGAAGATCGTTTGAAAAAAGTAATGGACGAAATTCGTCAGGCAGGAAATATCATTTTATTTATCGATGAGCTCCATACTTTAATTGGTGCAGGAGGCGCGGAAGGCGCTATTGATGCATCCAATATTTTAAAACCATCACTTGCCCGTGGAGAGCTTCAATGCATTGGTGCAACTACTCTTGATGAATATCGAAAGTATATCGAAAAGGATGCTGCCCTAGAGCGTCGCTTCCAGCCAATTCGTGTCGATGAACCGACAATTGAAGAATCCATTCAAATTTTACAAGGATTACGTGACCGGTACGAAGCGCATCACCGAGTTTCAATTACTGATGAAGCGATTGAAGCAGCTGTCAAGCTTTCAGATCGTTATATCTCTGATCGCTTCTTGCCGGATAAAGCAATTGATTTGATTGATGAAGCTGGATCAAAAGTACGTTTGCGCTCTTATACTACACCTCCAAATCTAAAAGAGCTCGAAGTGAAGCTGGAGGAAGTTCGAAAGGAAAAGGATGCAGCTGTTCAAAGTCAGGAATTTGAAAAGGCAGCTTCATTAAGAGATACAGAACAGCGTCTTCGTGAACAGTTGGAAGAAACGAAGAAGAGTTGGAAGGAAAAGCAAGGTAAAGAAAACAATGAAGTAACCGTTGAAGATATTGCTGCAGTAGTATCAAGCTGGACCGGGATTCCTGTCTCCAAGCTAGCAGAAACAGAAACTGCAAGATTACTGAATTTGGAAGAGATCTTGCATTCGAGGGTAATTGGACAGGAGGAAGCAGTGAAGGCTGTTGCTAAGGCGGTACGTCGTGCAAGAGCTGGATTAAAGGATCCAAAACGTCCAATCGGTTCCTTTATCTTCCTTGGACCAACTGGCGTAGGTAAAACCGAACTAGCCCGTGCTCTTGCTGAAGCAATGTTTGGTGATGAGGATTCTATGATCCGGATTGATATGTCAGAGTATATGGAGAAGCACTCTACATCCCGACTTGTTGGGTCACCTCCTGGATATGTGGGCTATGAAGAGGGCGGACAATTAACAGAAAAAGTTCGCAGAAAACCATACTCTGTCATCCTGCTGGATGAAATTGAAAAAGCACATCCAGATGTATTTAATATTTTACTTCAGGTGCTTGAAGATGGCCGCTTAACTGATTCAAAAGGAAGAACAGTAGATTTCCGCAATACGGTTCTTATTATGACTTCAAATGTTGGAGCAGAATCATTAAAACGAAATAAATATGTGGGATTCAATATCCAAGATACCAATCAAGATTACAAGGATATGAAGGGTAAAGTTATGGAGGAGTTGAAAAAAGCCTTCCGTCCTGAATTCTTGAACCGGATTGATGAAATTATTGTCTTCCATGCGTTAGAGAAGAAGCATCTTCAAGAGATTGTTACTTTATTATCGGAGCAGTTAATTAAGCGATTAAAAGAGCAAAATATTTCAATTGAATTGACAGATGCGGCAAAAGAAAAGATTTCTCAGGAAGGATATGATCCTGAATATGGAGCAAGGCCGCTTCGTCGGGCGATTCAAAAGCATATTGAGGATCGGCTTTCTGAAGAATTGCTTAAAGGTAAAGTATTAACGGGTCAGCATGTCATTATTGATATTGAAAATGGAGAATTTACGGTTAAAACAGCTGAACAAACAAGCTTAACTAAATAAGTTAGTAAGTACTGGAAGACATTGCTTGCGTTTTGAACAACAATTGGAGGTACACGTGAATATGGAATTATCGTGTACCTCTTTTTTATTCAGAAAGGACGACTTATATGGCTAAGCGGAAAACAAAATTTATATGTCAAGAATGTGGCTATGAGTCACCAAAGTGGATGGGGAAATGTCCCGGATGTAGCCAATGGAATAAAATGGTCGAAGAAGTAGAGGTAACCGGTACGGCGAGAAGGGGGGCATTTACTCACTCTCAAGGGTCTACCATTCTTACTAAACCCACACCTATTACTTCGATTGAAACCGTAAATGAGCCTAGAATTCTAACCAAATTAAATGAATTTAACCGCGTCCTAGGCGGAGGTGTTGTAAAAGGATCACTTGTATTAATTGGTGGGGACCCTGGTATTGGAAAATCTACCTTGCTCTTGCAAGTATCCTCACAGCTGGCGAATAAAGGCCATTTGGTATTATACATATCCGGGGAAGAATCATTAAGGCAAACAAAGCTTCGAGCAGAACGATTACACATTGCTTCAGATCATTTATTTGTCTACTCTGAAACAAATTTGGAGGAGATCAATCGGACGATTGATAGTATAAATCCTAGCTTCGTCATCATCGATTCCATTCAAACAGTATTTCATCCTGATGTAACCTCTGCTCCGGGAAGTGTCTCGCAAGTCCGTGAATGCACGGCCGAGTTAATGCGAATTGGAAAAACAAAAGGGATTGCTATATTCATTGTAGGTCATGTAACTAAAGAAGGATCCATCGCCGGGCCGCGGCTGCTCGAACATATGGTTGACACCGTTCTATATTTTGAAGGAGAGAGGCATCATACGTATCGGATATTAAGGTCAGTAAAGAATCGTTTTGGCTCGACAAATGAAATGGGAATATTCGAAATGAAGGAATTTGGACTGGAAGAGGTAGAAAACCCATCAGAAATTTTTCTTGAAGAACGATCACGGGGGGCTGCCGGTTCTACTGTAGTGGCTTCTATGGAAGGTACACGCCCTATTCTTGTAGAAATTCAAGCATTAGTCTCACCAACTAGTTTCGGAAATCCAAGAAGGATGGCAACTGGCGTCGACCACAACCGTGTGCCTTTATTAATGGCAGTATTGGAAAAAAGAGTAGGGATGCTGTTGGCCAATCAGGATGCCTACTTAAAAGTTGCCGGAGGAGTTAAGTTGGATGAACCAGCTATTGATTTGGCCATTGCGGTAAGTATTGCATCGAGTTTTAGAGATAAGCCGACAAGAACAACAGACTGTATTATAGGAGAGGTCGGTTTGACCGGTGAAGTAAGGAGGGTATCAAGAATTGAGCAGCGAGTTCAGGAAGCGGCCAAGATGGGTTTTGAACGGATTATCCTTCCTGCAAATAATCTTGGGGGATGGACAGGGCCAAAAGGGGTTCAATTAATAGGTGTTACCTCTGTCAGTGAAGCGCTTCGGGCAGCATTAGGAGAATAAAGTTCTTCCATGGTTTTAAGAGGATCCAAAAAGGACTTTGTATTCATACAACGAAAGCCAACCAACCTCTGGAAAAATATCAATTGGCTTTATAGATCGTATTCAACAACAAAATATTGATACAATAGTGTTTTAAGTAATATTCGAAGGGGAAATATTGTTTCGTAGACCAAAGTTTATTTCAAAAAAATTACATTTTGGAAAAATAATCATGATATCAAGGTTTCATTTTTTCGAATATGTTTATAATTAATAGAAGGAGGAGGTGAAGGAATGTTAAAACGAATTGTTCAAGCATGTTTCCTCATCTTGGGCGGAACACTTGGCATCCTACTATTACCTGATTTGTTCGAACTGATTCATTTGAATGACATTCCAATGATAAATAATTCATATATGACTGCTATTTTAGGTGCTATTATTTTTTATCTTATTACCTTTTGGGCAGTAGATTATGTTTATAATTTTATTAAATGGGCAGAGGATTCCTTAGTGAAAATACCGGTGACAGATGTGCTGTTTGGCAGTGTCGGGCTGATTTTTGGTTTATTGGTTGCCTTTTTAATTAGCTTTGCCCTAAATGCCGTCCAAGTGCCGATACTAAACGCTGCAGCTCCCATTTTACTGACACTATTATTTGGTTATCTTGGTTTTCAAGTTGGTTTTAAAAAGAGAGATGAACTTTTGGGGTTGTTTGGTAAAGGTAGCAGTAAGAAAAAAACTGCAGAAGAGGAAACGGAAAAACCTGTTGTGGAAAATTTAAAAATTTTAGATACGAGTGTCATCATTGACGGTCGTGTCGCAGATATATGTCAGACAGGGTTCTTAGAAGGGACAATCGTTATTCCTCAATTTGTTCTCGAAGAATTACAACATATTGCTGATTCATCAGATGTATTAAAGCGAAATCGTGGTAGAAGAGGTTTGGATATACTTAATCGGATTCAAAAAGAACTCGCGGTAAAGGTAGAAATCTATGAGGGTGATTTTGAAGACATACAAGAAGTGGATTCCAAGCTTGTAAAGCTGGCGAAAATGACAAACGGAATTCTAGTAACGAATGATTTTAATTTAAATAAAGTATGTGAACTGCAAAATGTTTCTGTTTTAAATATTAATGATTTGGCAAATGCAGTAAAACCTGTTGTTCTGCCGGGTGAGGAATTGACCGTCCATGTGATAAAAGACGGCAAGGAATATCACCAAGGTGTTGCCTATTTAGATGATGGTACAATGATCGTTGTTGAAGAAGGAAGGGAATACATTGGTAAGAGAATAGATGTGCTTGTTACTAGTGTCCTTCAGACTTCTGCAGGCAGAATGATTTTTGCCAAACCAAAATTATTAGAAAAAGCACTATAGCATGAACACTACAAAGCGTTATTAGACGCTGGAACTAGAGAGAAAGAATGGGGTTTGATTATGGCTTACCAAGTCATTCTCCCGGCAGCTGGCCAGGGAAAAAGAATGGGTGCAGGGAAAAATAAACTGTTACTTGAGTTAAACGGTATCCCTGTATTAATTCATACATTAAAGGTGTTTGAAGAGGATGAGTTGTGTGAAGGGATGATTCTTGCGGTCCATCCGCAAGATTTTGAGGAATTTAATGTTTTATTGAAAAAATACAACATTAATAAAGTAACCGGATTGGTTCCAGGGGGGAAGGAACGCCAATATAGTATATATAATGCTCTTAAGACTGTGACAAACGGGAGCATTATTTTGGTACATGATGCAGCAAGACCGTTTATCCGCAAAGAACAAATCCATCGATTAATAGAAACTGCACAAAAAACGGGTGCTGCTATTATTGGAGTGCCGGCTAAGGATACCATGAAAAAGGTGCAAGTCGGTACAGTAGTTGAGACTGTCGAACGTTCAAGCTTGTGGGCTGTCCAAACCCCGCAAGCTTTTCGCATTTCACTCCTGTTAGAGGCTTACCAAAAGGCAGAGTTGGAACAGTTTGTAGGGACAGACGACTCTAGCCTTGTTGAGCGCCTTGGTCATCCTGTTGCAATAGTAGAGGGAGATTACGATAATATTAAATTGACAACACCTGAAGATTTATACTTTGCAGAAGCGATATTAAAAAAGAGACAAAAGAAATAAGCACTAGGCACCCTCTAATTGGTGCTTAGTGCTGGACAAAAAGGAGTTTTGGTAATGTTTCGAATTGGACAGGGCTTTGATGTCCATCAGTTAACAGAAGACCGTCCTTTAATCCTAGGCGGGATTACAATTCCATACGAAAAAGGATTGCTTGGCCATTCTGATGCCGACGTATTATTACATACCATTTCTGATGCCTGCCTCGGAGCGATTGGGGAAGGGGATATCGGGAGACATTTTCCTGATACCGATCCAAACTTTAAAGATGCCGACTCAGCCGAGTTAATGAAGCATGTTTGGAAGTTAGTTAAAGAAAAAGGCTATGAACTGGTTAATGCTGATTGCACCATTATTGCGCAAAAACCAAAGATGGCCCCATATATTGGACAAATGAGAACTCGAATAGCTGAATTACTTGAAGCAGATGTCGAACAAATCAATGTAAAAGCCACTACTACCGAAAAACTTGGTTTTACCGGCAGAGGAGAAGGAATCGCCGCTCAGGCTGTAGTTTTACTAAAAAAACGGAGTTAAGGTAATTTTATTTCCATATTGATAGAGCGACTTCAGGAGTATGGCTAATCTGGATTCTTTAGAAAGCGAAATACCCAATTGTAAATCAACTCTTAAGTTTAATTGATAAAAAATAGACGCTTGGACTTTATCACTAGAATACACAATGGTAAAATAAGCAATTGAAACTATTTAAATTAATGATGGAGGCTATTATGTCAAACGAAATTCGTGTTAGATATGCTCCAAGTCCAACAGGACATTTACATATTGGAAATGCGCGTACCGCGTTATTTAACTACCTTTATGCCCGTAATAAAGGTGGCAAGTTCATTATCCGTATTGAAGATACGGATAAAAAGCGGAACATTGAAGGCGGGGAACAAAGCCAATTAAAATATTTAAAATGGCTTGGCATCGACTGGGATGAAAGTGTCGATGTTGGTGGTGAATACGGGCCATACCGTCAATCGGAAAGAAATGATATATATAAAACCTATTACAATCAGCTATTAGAAAATGGCCAAGCATATAAGTGTTATTGTACCGAGGAAGAATTGGAGGCAGAGCGGGAAGCACAAGCCGCAAGAGGTGAGACGCCGCACTATTCAGGCCGCTGCCGTCATCTAACTTCCGAGGAGCGTGAGCGTTTAGAGAAAGAGGGCCGTCAACCAAGCATCCGCATGATTGTTCCTCAAGGGAAAACTTATACCTTTGATGATATGGTAAAAGGGGTTGTTTCCTTTGAATCAGAAGGAATAGGGGACTGGGTCATTGTCAAAAAGGATGGGACACCAACCTATAACTTTGCGGTTGCTATCGACGACCATTTAATGAAAATCTCCCATGTGCTTCGAGGCGATGACCATATTTCTAATACGCCGAAACAGCTAATGGTCTATGAAGCATTTGGCTGGGAGCCACCTATATTTGGACACATGACATTAATCGTTAATGAAAGCCGGAAGAAATTAAGTAAGCGTGATGAATCAATTATTCAATTTATTGAGCAATATGAAGAACTAGGTTATCTCCCAGAAGCATTATTTAATTTTATCGCCCTTCTAGGTTGGTCGCCGGCAGGGGAAGAAGAGCTATTCTCCAAAGATGAATTTATTAAAATTTTTGATGCGAATCGCTTATCTAAATCACCTGCACTATTTGACAAACAAAAACTGACTTGGATGAATAATCAATACATGAAAAAGGTAGAGCTGGACCGGGTTGTTGAACTTTCATTGCCGCATTTGATTAAAGCAGGTCGTGTAAGTGAAAACTTAACTGATGAAGAGCATCAATGGGTACGTAGCTTAGTTGCGTTACTTCAAGAAAAAATGAGCTTCGGAGCAGAAATTGTTGAGCTTTCTGATATGTTCTTTAAAGAAAATGTGGAATTCGAGGAAGAGGCAAAAGAAGTTCTTTCCGGGGAGCAGGTTCCTGAAGTATTAAAGGCTTTTTCACAGGAACTGGACCAATTGGATAATTTCCAAGCTGATGGAATTAAAGCAGCGATGAAAGCAGTACAAAAATCGACAGGCCAAAAAGGAAAGAATTTATTTATGCCGATCCGTGCGGCTGTAACTGGACAGACCCATGGTCCAGACTTACCATTAGCTTTAGAACTTTTAGGTAAACAAAAAGTTCAAAAGAGAATTCAGCAAATTATTAGTTAACATTATAGAAAAAATGTAATATATTAAGAGTAACTATTTATATAAGCTAAAGCGTAGATGAGGAAAAGTAGAAAAGTGATGCTTGAAAGAGAGAACCATCATCGGCTGAAAGTGGTTTAAGCCTCTCATTTTTCGAAATGCACCTCAGAGTCTCAAACCGAAAGTGAGAAATCATGAGTAGATTTGGGCGGAACCTTTCCGTTAACAAGAAAGAGTGAGGCTATGAAAGCTGGGTACACCCAATTTATAAAAGATAGGTGTACATAGATATAGCCTAATCAGAGTGGAACCACGCACTAAGCGTCTCTGTCAATATGGACAGGGACGCTTTTTAATTTCAAACGGCTTAAACTAAGCAATATTTAGGGGGAGGAATGGCAAATGTTTAAAAGGATGAAGGAAGATATTGAAGTTGTTTTTGAACAGGATCCAGCTGCAAGAAGCTATTTGGAAGTGATCCTTACGTATTCTGGGTTACATGCAATATGGGCTCACCGTATTGCACATGCACTTTTTAAACGAAAATTCTTTTTCCTTGCCCGTGCCATTTCACAAATAAGCCGCTTTTTCACAGGAATTGAAATTCATCCTGGGGCAAAAATAGGCAGGAGATTATTTATTGACCATGGGATGGGTGTAGTAATTGGAGAAACTTGTGAAATTGGAGATAACGTAACGATTTACCAAGGGGTTACTCTTGGCGGGACCGGCAAAGAAAAAGGAAAGCGCCATCCTACGATAAAGGATAATGCGTTAATTGCTACCGGGGCCAAAGTGCTTGGATCCATTACGATTGGCGAAAACTCCAAGATTGGAGCAGGTTCTGTCGTATTAAAAGAAGTACCACCAAACTCCACGGTAGTTGGAGTTCCAGGAAAAGTCGTCATTCAAGACGGCATTCGGATTAATAAAGATTTAAATCATTGTGACCTCCCGGATCCGGTTGCTGATCGTTTTAAAGAAATGCAAGAAGAGCTGGACCGGTTGAAACAAGAACTTGCAGAATTAAAAGAAGAAAGGATAAAAGTCAATGGCCATTCAACTTTATAATACTTTGACTCGTAAAAAAGAAACCTTTGTACCGCTTGAAGAAGGAAAAGTAAAAATGTATGTTTGCGGTCCAACGGTCTATAACTATATTCATATTGGAAATGCTCGGCCGGCAATCGTCTTTGATACGGTTCGCCGTTACCTTGAATACCGAGGCTATGATGTAAAATATGTTTCAAACTTTACTGATGTCGATGATAAATTAATTAAAGCAGCAAATCAGCTTGGGGAAGATGTTCCTACATTAGCTGACCGGTTTATTGAAGCCTACTTTGCAGATGTTTCCGCGTTAGGTTGTCGTAAGGCAGATGTCCATCCACGCGTAATGGAAAATATGGACATTATTATTGAATTTATCAGCCAATTGATTGAAAAAGGTTATGCTTATGAATCAGAAGGAGATGTTTATTTTCGGACGAGAAGCTTTAAAGAATATGGAAAGCTATCTCATCAATCAATTGATGAATTACGGATTGGTGCCAGAATTGAGGTAGGCGAGAAAAAGCAAGATGACCTTGATTTTGCCTTATGGAAAGCGGCAAAAGAAGGAGAAATTTTTTGGGAAAGCCCTTGGGGAAAAGGTAGACCAGGCTGGCATATTGAATGTTCCGCAATGGCGAAACAATATCTCGGGGAAACCATTGATATTCACGCCGGTGGACAGGATTTAACATTTCCGCACCATGAAAATGAAATAGCCCAATCAGAGGCATTAACCGGTAAGACCTTTGCTCGATATTGGATGCATAACGGTTATATTAACATTGATAATGAAAAAATGTCGAAGTCGCTTGGGAATTTCGTGTTGGTACATGACATTATCCAAAAACACAATCCACAAGTACTGAGATTCTTTATGCTTTCAGTTCATTACAGGAACCCGATCAATTATAGTGAGGAATTACTGGAGAGTACAAAGGCAGCTTTTGAAAGACTGACTACTTCCTATCAAAATTTAAAACATCGAAGAGAAGCTAGTACAAATCTAACCGAAAATAATGAAGATTGGCTGAATAAAATTGCGGAGTTACATGGCCAATTTATAGAAGCAATGGATGATGATTTTAACACCGCAAAAGCGATCTCTGTTTTATTTGATTTATCCAAACTGGCAAATTATTATCTTATGGAAAAAAATACGGCTGTAGAAGTAATCGATGCATTTACTAATAAGTTTGAAGAACTATTTACTGTACTTGGTTTGACATTAGAAAAAGAAGAACTACTGGATGAAGAGATTGATGCTTTGATCGAAAAGCGTAATCAAGCGCGTAAAGAGCGTAATTTCCAATTGGCTGATCAAATTCGGGACCAATTAAAAGAAATGAACATCATTTTAGAAGACACTCCTCAAGGCACCAGGTGGAAAAGAGGTTAGTTCAATGCTTGATTATGAAAATACAATAGATGCTAACCAATTGAATAGCCTGGCTCTTGCCTATATGGGTGATGCTATTTATGAGACTTATGTAAGACGCCATCTTTTATATGGAGGGCAAGTTCGTCCGCATCAACTTCATCGTGAGGGAACAAAATACGTGTCCGCAAAAGCGCAGTGTAAGATTTTATTTCAAATGATGGATGAACAATTGTTAAATGATGAAGAATTAGCAGTAGTAATGCGGGGTAGAAATGCCAAATCCGGAACAGTCCCTAAAAATACGGATGTCCAGACGTATCGGTATAGTACTGCATTTGAAGCGTTGATAGGTTATCTTTATTTATCTGGTAAGATAGATCGATTAGAACAGTTGGTCCATCAAGCGTTTAATTATGTAGATCAAAGGAAAGGAGGAACGTTAGGATGAGCCAAGAATACATCGTCGGTAAAAATCCAGTTATAGAAGCATTAAAATCAAAACGGGATATTAACAAAATATTAATTGCGGAAGGGTCATTGCGCGGGCAGATGCAGCAGATTACTCAGCTAGCTAAGGAAGGAAATGTGCTAGTACAGGTAGTTCCGAAGAAAAAAATTGACCAAATAACCGATCGAAATCATCAAGGTGTCTTAGCTTTTGTCGCAGCTTATCAATATGCAGAACTGGATGATTTATTTGCTGCCGCAGAAAAGAAAAACGAACCACCTTTTTTTCTTTTGTTAGATGAAATCGAAGATCCTCATAATTTAGGCTCTATTATGAGAACAGCAGATGCAGTAGGGGCCCACGGAATTATCATTCCTAAAAGGAGAGCGGTTGGTTTAACAGCGACAGTGGCAAAAGCCTCCACAGGGGCTATTGAATATATTCCTGTTGTCCGTGTCACCAATATGGCCCGTACCATTGATGAATTAAAAGAGCGAGGAGTATGGATTGCAGGCACGGATGCAAAAGGCAAGCAGGATTATCGACAGTTGGACGGAACGCTGCCGATTGGCTTAGTAATTGGTAGTGAAGGTCGAGGAATGGGACGATTAATCCGGGATAAATGTGACTTTCTAATTCGATTGCCAATGGTGGGAAAAGTGACATCGTTAAATGCTTCAGTGGCTGCGGCTCTTTTAATGTATGAGGTATACCGGAAACGGCATAGTCTTGAGGGATAGTTATGGATATCCTGTTAGTGGACGGATATAACATCATTGGAGCTTGGCCAGAATTAAAGGCTTTAAAGGATCGGGACCTACCAGCAGCACGTGACTTACTAGTTGAGAAAATGGCTGAATACCAAGCGTTTTCCGGTTACCGGGTTATAGTGATTTTCGATGCTCATTATGTGAAAGGGATCGAAAAAAAATATCAGAATCATAAGGTTGAAGTTATTTTTACAAAAGAAAATGAGACAGCGGACGAACGGATTGAAAAGTTGGCAATTAGCCTAAATAATCGAGCAACACAAATTCATGTGGCAACTTCAGATTATACGGAACAATGGGCGATTTTCGGACAAGGGGCCCTTAGAAAATCTGCCAGGGAGCTGTTATTAGAAATGTCTTCTATTGAAAAGGGCATTGAAAGAAAAGTGAAGAAAATTCAAGAAAATAAACCAGTTACCAAAATACCGATTAGCAATGAAATGGCGGAAATTTTTGAAAAGTGGCGCAGAGGATTGAAGTGATTCTCGACTTCAAAAAATTTCTAATGTATAATAGCATTATCTATGCTTGTTCGGTAGGAGGGGATCTTAGGGTGAGTGCGGACTTTGGAATAAAAATGAACGAACAACTTTTGGCTATGGAAGACGAGGAAATTGTCGATTTAGTTCACCAAGGGGACAGTGATGCTTTGGATTTTTTAATCCATAAGTATCGAAACTTTGTACGTGCAAAAGCAAGATCCTATTTTTTAATTGGTGCGGATAAGGAGGATATTGTCCAAGAGGGGATGATTGGCCTATATAAGGCGATTCGTGACTTTCGTGAGGACAAGCTTACCTCCTTTAAAGCCTTTGCCGAACTTTGCATAACGCGGCAAATTATTACAGCAATTAAGACTGCGACACGGCAAAAGCACATACCGCTTAATTCTTATGTATCGCTAGATAAACCGATTTTTGATGAGGAATCTGATCGGACATTAATGGACGTATTGTCTGGCGCAAAGGTGCTTGATCCGGAGGAATTAATTATTAACCAAGAAGAATTTGATCAAATAGAAGTAAAAATGACTGAATTATTAAGCGATTTAGAACGGAAGGTTTTGGCTCTTTATTTGGACGGCCAATCCTATCAAGAGATTTCTGAGGAACTAAATCGTCACGTTAAATCGATTGATAATGCCCTGCAGCGTGTAAAAAGGAAATTGGAAAGATATCTTGAACTTCGCGAATTCTCGCTGTAAATTGTATGCGCTACCGAAACCAGCAGTTTAAGAACCCAATTTTGTTTCAAGTTGACATACATTAGGGTGCATGTTACATTTTTAAGGATATATTAGGTGACTAATCATGGGAAAAAAAGTTGTACTTGCATGTGTTTGTTGTGGTTCACGAAATTATTCCACATCTAGTAGTGACACACAAACAAAAAGACTGGAATTAAAAAAATTTTGTAAAACCTGTGGAACGCAAACTAACCACCGGGAAACGAAATAGAAAACGAGCAGTGCTATTTGATAGTTGGGGGTTAACAAGAGATGCAACGCATAACAAAATTCTTCAGTGACATTGTCCGAGAAATGAGAAAAGTAAGCTGGCCAAAACGCAGTGAACTAATTCGTTCTACAGTTACTGTTGTTACAACTGTTGCTTTTTTTGTCGCATTTTTTGCTGTACTGGATTTAGGAATTTCAGAATTGATTCGTTTAATTCTTGAATAATAGATCGTGGTTCATGGTATAATGAGGTTAATAGAGGTAGTTTTATCAAAGACCCGTGTTTACGGGTTTTTTATATTGGGAAAATCTCCGATAAAATGATAGGGAGGGACGGACGCATTAAGTCCGCATGAATGGAAAAGAATTGGTATGTGGTACACACCTACTCTGGCTATGAAAATAAAGTAAAAGCCAATTTGGAAAAACGCGTAGAATCAATGGGGATGCAAGATAAGATCTTTCGTGTAGTTGTCCCAGAAGAAGAAGAAACTGATATGAAAAACGGGAAGAAAAAAGTTGTTAAACGGAAGGTATTCCCAGGGTATGTTTTAGTGGAATTAATTATGACAGATGATTCCTGGTATGTTGTCCGGAATACTCCAGGTGTAACAGGTTTTGTTGGTTCAGCTGGATCCGGTTCGAAACCGTCTCCTTTGCTTCCGGAAGAAGTTGGTGCTATTCTTAAACGTATGGGTGTAGAGGAGAAACGTATTGATGTAGATTTTGAAATCAATGAAACGGTCCGTGTTAAGGAAGGGCCATTTGCCGATTTCACTGGTATTATTGAAGAAATGGATAGGGAAAAAGGTAAGCTTAAAGTTCTCGTTAATATGTTCGGCCGCGATACACCAGTAGAACTGGAATTTTCTCAAATTGAAAAAATATAACAGTAGAATCCTTAACTTATATTTGTAAAAAAACTTGAAATCAAGTTAAAAAAATGTTAATATTTCATAGGTCAGTATGTCCCAGGTTAGGTACTGGGACAAGACTTTTGTCAAGTTCTTTGTATTTATATAAAGACTTCAGATGAGTGGGAGGGGGCTTAGAGGTTCCCCATTAACCACATCACGGACTTTAAGGAGGTGTGTCTCGTGGCTAAAAAAGTAATTAAAGTTGTTAAATTACAAATCCCTGCAGGTAAAGCAAACCCTGCACCACCAGTTGGTCCAGCTCTTGGTCAAGCCGGTGTTAACATTATGGGATTCTGTAAAGAATTTAACGCTCGTACAGCTGATCAAGCTGGGTTGATCATTCCTGTTGAAATTACGGTGTTTGAAGACCGTTCATTTACATTTATTACGAAAACTCCTCCTGCTGCCGTATTGCTTAAGAAAGCAGCTGGGATTGAGTCTGGTTCAGGCCAGCCTAACCGTAATAAAGTAGCAACAGTAAAGCGTGACAAAGTACGCGAGATTGCGGAACTAAAGATGCCTGATCTAAACGCTGCTAGCGTTGAAGCTGCAATGCGTATGGTTGAAGGTACTGCACGCAGCATGGGTATTGTTATTGAAGACTAATCCATGTAACTGTTAATGTGTAATGAAGGGGTTGCGTAGTTTTGAAATACACGCAACCTTTTTAATGGTTAGCTGTGGCGTCAAGGGGATCCAAGCCATTAGTCAATCAATCTTGAAGGATAAAAATCTTTCATACTGGTTTGTCTCATGTCTTTTATCTCTAAGTACCAAGGGAAACTTGGTCGATGGCGCCTCCGCTTTTTTGCGTGGGAGTTATTCAACGTTAAAACCACAATTTAAGGAGGAAATAAAAATGGCTAAAAAAGGTAAGAAGTATTTAGAAGCTGCAAAGCTTGTAGATCGCTCTAAAGCTTACCCAATTGAAGAAGCAATTGAACTAGTAAAGAAAACAAATTATGCAAAATTTGATGCAACAATTGAAGTTGCATTCCGCTTAGGTGTTGATCCTAAGAAAGCAGACCAACAAATCCGCGGTGCTGTAGTACTTCCAAACGGCACTGGTAAAACTCAACGCGTTTTAGTATTTGCGAAGGGTGAAAAGGTTAAGGAAGCAGAGGCAGCTGGCGCAGATTATGTAGGAGATGCAGAATACATCAACAAAATTCAACAAGGTTGGTTTGAATTTGATGTCATCGTTGCAACTCCAGATATGATGGGTGAAGTTGGTAAACTTGGACGTGTGTTAGGTCCTAAAGGCTTAATGCCAAACCCTAAGACAGGTACTGTTACATTTGATGTAGCTAAAGCTGTTAACGAAATTAAAGCAGGTAAAGTTGAATACCGTGTAGATAAAGCTGGTAACATTCATGTTCCTATCGGTAAAGCATCTTTTGAAAACGAAAAGCTTGTTGAAAACTTTACTACTGTTTTTGAAACAATGCTTAAAGTTAAACCAGCAGCTGCAAAAGGTACTTACATGAAGAACGTGACAGTTGCTTCTACAATGGGACCTGGCGTGAAAGTAGATCCTTCTTCAGTTGCAGTTAAGTAATTTGTTTGATAAAATTGGTAATTGACAAACAAAAATAGATTCTATATAATCGTTTTTGTTGTTTAAATAAACATTTGTACCGTAGACAGCAGGGGCAAACATTGCTTAATAAGCCTGCCGAGGTAGTGCGATAGATAGCTATGACTATTATTTTGCCTCCATGTCTCGGTAGATATGGAGGCTTTTTATTGCTCGGTATAAATGTAGACAATCTACAGGAGGTGTCAAGATGAGCAGTGCAATCGAAGCTAAAAAACAAGTAGTTGAAGAAATCGCTGAAAAATTAAAAGCGAGTGTATCAACAGTTGTTGTTGATTACCGCGGACTTTCAGTTGCAGAAGTAACTGAACTTCGTAAACAGCTTCGCGAAGCTGGAGTTGAGTTCAAAGTTTACAAAAACACTTTAACTCGCCGTGCAGCTGAAGCAGTTGGACTTTCTGGCTTAAATGATGCATTAACAGGTCCAAACGCAATTGCGTTCAGTACAGAAGATGTAGTTGCACCAGCAAAAATCTTAAATGAATTTGCGAAAAAGAACGAAGCGCTTGAACTTAAAGCAGGTGTGATCGAAGGTAATATCGCAACAGTTGAGGATGTTAAAGCACTTGCTGAACTTCCTTCTCGCGAAGGCTTGCTATCTATGCTACTCAGCGTACTACAAGCTCCTATTCGCAACTTTGCACTTGCAGCAAAAGCAGTTGCAGATCAAAAAGAAGGCGCGTAAGTTAATCAAAATCGCTATTTAATAAATTGAACGAAAAATTAAGGAGGAAAACATATCATGACTAAAGAACAAATCATTGAAGCAGTTAAAAATATGACTGTTTTAGAACTTAACGATCTAGTAAAAGCAATTGAAGAAGAATTCGGCGTAACTGCTGCTGCTCCTGTAGCTGTTGTAGGTGGAGCTGGCGCAGGTGCTGCTGCTGAAGAAAAAACAGAATTTGATGTAATCCTAGCAAGCGCTGGAGATCAAAAAATTAAAGTTATCAAAGTTGTTCGTGAAATCACTGGTCTTGGACTTAAAGAAGCAAAAGACCTTGTTGACAACACTCCAAAGCCGCTTAAAGAAGGCGTTTCTAAAGAAGAAGCTGAAGAAATCAAAGCTAAACTTGAAGAAGTTGGAGCAAACGTTGAATTTAAGTAATCTTCATAAAAAAAAGCTCGCTGCATAAGCGGGCTTTTTTTGGCTACTTTAAAAATGTTCTCATATTTTATTTGTATTCCGCGTGAGGTGGATTCATGTCTGAACATTATTATTCTCGTACACAAAAGGTAGAAAGTGACCCTAAATTTTGGGATTTCACTCTCAGAAAACATACTTTTCGCTTTAAAACAGATAACGGTGTTTTTTCAAAAAAAGAGGTGGATTTTGGTTCTCGTCTTTTAATAGAAGCATTCTCTATGCCAGAAGCAGAGGGTCCGATACTTGATGTGGGTTGCGGCTACGGTCCTATCGGATTAGCGATTGCTAAGAGCTATAAGAATCGTATGGTGCATATGATTGATGTTAACGAGCGGGCTATCCAATTGGCGGAAGAAAATGCATCACTTAACAGAATTGATAATGTTAGAATTTATGAAAGTGATCGTCTTCTGAATGTAGAAGAAAAAAACTTTGCAGCAATCTTGACCAATCCCCCTATTCGTGCAGGAAAAAAGATTGTTCATGATATCTTTGATCAGAGTTATGATTATCTAGTTCCGAAGGGTGAACTTTGGGTGGTTATCCAGAAGAAACAAGGAGCACCATCTGCTTTGGAAAAATTAAAAGGATTATTTTCTAATGTAGAAATTGTTAATAGAGAAAAAGGTTATTTTATTATAAGAGCAATAAAATAATTGACTTTATCAAATTGTTGTGGTAGCATTATAAAATGCCATCATAATAATTTCCGGATTATTCCTATAAATGCTTATTTAAAGTATAAAAGTGGAATAATAAGGAAATGATGACAAAATAATAGGTCAAAATGTGAAATTGTGGTTTTTTTAGAAAAACCCTTTTTCTTTTTGTCTTTTGGAAAGAGTGCGAACTCCTTCTAAAAGATTAAATAAACTTTTCAAAATAACGCTTGATTTGAGGGGTGAATCAGTTGACAGGTCAACTAGTTCAGTATGGACGACACCGCCAACGAAGAAGTTACGCACGAATCAGTGAAGTTTTAGAATTACCAAATTTAATTGAAATCCAAACCTCTTCATATCAATGGTTTCTTGATGAGGGCTTGCGTGAAATGTTCCAAGATATTTCACCGATTGAGGATTTTACCGGTAACTTATCACTAGAATTTATTGATTATAGTCTTGGCGAACCAAAGTATTCCGTTGAAGAATCGAAAGAACGGGACGTTACATATGCAGCTCCATTGCGTGTCAAGGTACGTCTTGTCAATAAAGAAACAGGTGAAGTAAAGGATCAAGATGTATTCATGGGTGATTTTCCACTCATGACTGAAACAGGCACGTTTGTAATTAATGGTGCAGAACGCGTTATTGTTTCCCAGTTAGTCCGTTCACCAAGTGTTTACTATAGTGGAAAAACAGATAAAAACGGGAAAAAGGGCTATACAGCTACCGTCATTCCGAACAGGGGTGCATGGCTAGAGTACGAAACAGATGCCAAAGACGTTGTATATGTCAGAATTGATCGTACGCGTAAACTGCCGGTTACGGTCCTTTTACGTGCACTTGGATTCGGCTCTGATCAAGAAATCATTGAGTTGATTGGTGATAACGAGTATCTTCGCAATACACTAGAAAAAGATAACACGGAAGGTATCGATAAAGCGTTACTTGAAATTTATGAACGCCTTCGTCCTGGTGAACCTCCAACTGTTGAAAACGCAAAGAACTTGTTAATTTCACGTTTCTTTGATCCTAAGCGCTATGATTTAGCGAGTGTAGGGCGTTATAAAATTAATAAAAAACTTCATATAAAAAATCGCTTATTCAATCAACGTTTAGCGGAGACCCTAGCTGATCCTGAAACAGGCGAAATTATTGCTGAAAAGGGAACTTTGCTTGATCGAAGAACTCTTGACAGAATTTTGCCTGCCCTTGAGAAAAATATTAATTTCAGAAGCTACAACCCTGTTGGTGGAGTTGTAGAAGATGAAATTATTTTACAAGGTATTAAAATTTACGCTCCTGGTGATGATGGCGATAAAGTAATTAATGTAATTGGCAATGCCTATGTGGCAGAACCGATTAAGAATATTACTCCAGCTGATATCATTGCTTCTATTAGCTACTTCTTTAATCTGTTACATGGTGTGGGAGACACAGATGATATCGACCATTTAGGGAACAGACGTCTCCGTTCAGTTGGCGAGTTGCTGCAAAACCAATTCCGTATTGGATTATCCCGGATGGAGCGTGTGGTTCGGGAAAGAATGTCTATTCAAGACACAGCGACTATTACGCCGCAGCAATTAATTAATATTCGTCCAGTTATTGCGTCAATTAAAGAGTTCTTTGGAAGCTCTCAGCTTTCACAGTTCATGGACCAAACAAATCCATTGGCTGAGTTGACGCATAAACGTCGTCTATCTGCATTAGGACCTGGTGGTTTGACCCGTGAACGTGCAGGAATGGAAGTTCGGGACGTACACTACTCTCACTATGGACGTATGTGTCCGATTGAAACGCCAGAGGGTCCGAACATTGGTTTGATCAACTCTTTATCAACTTATGCAAAAGTAAATCGCTTTGGTTTTATTGAAACACCTTACCGTCGTGTTGATCCTGATACAGGGAAAGTTACGGACCGAATCGATTACCTAACAGCTGATGAAGAAGATAACTATGTAGTGGCACAGGCCAATGTGCGTGTAGGAGAAGACGGTTCATTCTTGGATGAGGAAGTTATTGCCCGTTTCCGTGGTGAAAACACAGTGGTTAAGCGCGACCGCGTTGATTATATGGATGTATCACCGAAACAAGTCGTTTCTGCGGCAACGGCATGTATTCCGTTCTTAGAAAACGATGACTCTAACCGTGCATTGATGGGTGCAAACATGCAGCGGCAAGCAGTTCCACTTATGCAGCCAGAGGCTCCAATAGTTGGTACCGGTATGGAATATGTATCAGGTAAAGACTCTGGTGCGGCTGTTATTTGTAAACATGATGGTATTGTTGAACATGTTGAGGCACGTCAAGTTTGGGTACGACGCATAAAAGAAGTAGACGGCCAAGAAATCAAAGGGGATCTCGATAAATATCGCTTACTAAAGTTTGTCCGCTCTAATCAAGGTACATGTTATAACCAACGTCCAATTGTATCTGTCGGTGATCGTGTGAAAAAAGGTGAAATCCTTGCTGATGGTCCTTCGATGGAACTTGGAGAATTGGCATTAGGTAGAAATGTGCTCGTTGCTTTTATGACATGGGACGGATATAACTACGAAGACGCGATTATCATGAGTGAACGCCTGGTCAAAGACGACGTATATACTTCTATTCATATTGAAGAATATGAATCAGAATCTCGTGATACAAAGCTTGGACCGGAAGAAATTACCCGTGATATTCCAAACGTAGGTGAAGATGCTCTTCGTAACTTGGATGAACGTGGTATCATTCGAATCGGAGCAGAAGTGAAAGACGGAGATCTTCTTGTAGGTAAGGTAACTCCAAAAGGGGTTACAGAACTGACAGCGGAGGAACGCTTGCTACATGCCATTTTTGGAGAAAAAGCTCGCGAAGTCCGTGATACATCGCTTCGTGTACCGCACGGCGGCGGTGGAATTGTTCTTGATGTAAAAGTCTTCAACCGTGAAGATGGCGATGAATTACCACCAGGTGTAAATCAACTTGTTCGCGTTTATATCGTTCAAAAACGTAAAATCTCAGCAGGAGATAAAATGGCAGGACGCCACGGTAACAAAGGGGTAATCTCTAGAATTTTACCAGAAGAAGATATGCCATTCCTGCCAGATGGAACACCAGTAGATATCATGTTAAATCCACTAGGGGTTCCATCACGGATGAATATCGGACAGGTACTTGAACTACATCTGGGTATGGCGGCTAGACAATTGGGAATCCATGTAGCAACCCCAGTATTTGATGGTGCACGTGAGGAAGATGTCTGGGCAACGATTGAAGAAGCCGGTATGGCTCGCGACGCTAAAACCGTACTATATGACGGCCGAACAGGCGAACCATTTGATAACCGTGTTTCTGTTGGTGTCATGTATATGATTAAGCTAGCACATATGGTTGACGATAAATTGCATGCCCGTTCAACAGGACCATACTCACTTGTTACACAACAGCCGCTTGGTGGTAAAGCACAATTTGGCGGACAGCGTTTCGGTGAGATGGAGGTATGGGCACTAGAAGCATATGGTGCAGCATACACCCTTCAGGAAATTCTTACTGTCAAATCAGACGACGTTGTTGGCCGTGTGAAAACATATGAAGCCATTGTAAAAGGTGAAAATGTTCCAGAACCAGGAGTTCCTGAGTCATTTAAAGTATTAATTAAAGAACTTCAAAGCTTAGGTATGGATGTGAAAATCCTGTCTGGTGATGAAGAAGAAATAGAGATGCGGGATATGGAAGAAGATGATGACTTACAGCAAGTCGATACTTTAAACATTGTTCCTGATACACCACAACTTGAATCTGAAAAAGTTGGTTCAAAGGAGTAATTTATTTCGTTTAGAGCGTACTTTTAACAGAATAGCTAGTAAAACCAAGCTACACTTGTTTCAAGTGCGCTCTTCTTATAAAGGGTATAACCTGGAATAGAATAGGGAGGTAGGCCCCTTGCTGGACGTTAATAATTTTGAGTATATGAAAATTGGTCTTGCTTCACCGGATAAAATCCGTTCCTGGTCTTATGGTGAAGTTAAAAAACCTGAAACCATAAACTATCGTACGTTAAAGCCGGAGAAAGACGGTCTATTCTGTGAAAGAATTTTCGGCCCAACTAAAGACTGGGAATGTCATTGTGGAAAATACAAACGTGTCCGTTATAAGGGCGTTGTTTGTGATCGATGCGGAGTGGAAGTTACAAGAGCGAAGGTCCGCCGTGAGAGAATGGGCCATATTGAACTGGCAGCACCTGTATCCCATATTTGGTACTTTAAAGGTATTCCTAGCCGTATGGGATTAGTGCTAGATATGTCTCCAAGGGCACTGGAGGAAGTAATTTATTTTGCTTCCTATGTTGTTACAGAACCAGGAGATACTGCCCTAGAAAAGAAACAGCTTTTATCGGAAAAAGAATACCGCGCCTATCGAGAAAAATACGGAAGCAAATTCCAAGCTTCTATGGGTGCGGAGGCTATTAAAAAGCTTCTTTCTGATATTGATTTAGATAAAGAAGTAGATATGTTAAAAGAAGAGTTGAAAACAGCACAAGGTCAACGCCGTACACGTGCGATTAAACGTCTTGAGGTTCTAGAAGCGTTCCGTAATTCAGGTAACGAACCTTCTTGGATGGTGCTTGATGTGCTACCGGTTATCCCACCAGAACTACGTCCGATGGTCCAATTGGATGGTGGTAGATTTGCAACATCTGACCTTAATGACTTATATCGTCGCGTAATTAACCGGAACAACCGTTTAAAACGTTTATTGGATCTTGGTGCACCAAGTATTATTGTTCAAAACGAAAAACGGATGCTTCAAGAAGCGGTTGACGCTCTTATCGATAACGGTCGACGTGGCCGCCCGGTAACAGGACCTGGTAATCGTCCATTAAAATCTCTTTCCCATATGTTAAAAGGTAAGCAAGGACGTTTCCGTCAGAACTTGCTAGGAAAACGTGTAGACTATTCTGGACGT
Organism: Neobacillus sedimentimangrovi; assembly: GCF_010614825.1. Classification (NCBI taxonomy): domain Bacteria; kingdom Bacillati; phylum Bacillota; class Bacilli; order Caryophanales; family Bacillaceae; genus Neobacillus; species Neobacillus sedimentimangrovi. The sequence goes on along the minus strand of NZ_JAAFZF010000009.1, from coordinate 45,462 downwards.
TCAGTTATCGTTGTTGGACCGAACTTGAAAATGTATCAGTGTGGTCTTCCAAAAGAAATGGCACTTGAACTATTTAAGCCATTTGTAATGAAAGAGCTAGTTGAAAAAGGATTGGCTCACAATATTAAATCAGCTAAGCGTAAAATTGAACGAGTCTCTCCAGATGTTTGGGACGTACTTGAAGAAGTCATTAAGGAGCACCCGGTATTATTAAACCGTGCCCCAACGCTTCATAGATTAGGTATTCAGGCCTTTGAACCAACATTAGTAGAAGGCCGTGCCATCCGTCTTCACCCGTTAGTTTGTACGGCTTATAACGCAGACTTTGACGGTGACCAGATGGCTGTTCACGTACCTCTATCTGCTGAAGCACAGGCAGAAGCACGTCTCTTAATGTTAGCTGCACAAAACATTCTAAACCCTAAAGATGGAAAACCGGTTGTTACTCCTTCTCAGGATATGGTATTAGGAAACTATTATTTAACGATGGAAAGAGAAGGCGCAATCGGCGAGGGTATGATATTTAAAGATGCAAATGAAGCCATTCTTGCCTATCATAATGGTTATGTTCACTTGCATTCACGTATTGCAGTTTATGCGGGTTCATTAGGTAATGAAACATTTACGGAAGAACAAAACAATAAGTTGCTTATAACAACAGTTGGTAAACTTATTTTTAATGAAATTCTTCCGAAATCATTCCCTTACATTAATGAACCAACAAAGCATAATCTAGAAGTTGAAACACCTGAAAAGTATTTCGTTGAAAAAGGCGAAAACGTTAAAGAAAAAATTAAAAATATGCCTATAATCGATCCGTTTAAAAAGAAAATCCTTGGAAACATCATTGCGGAAGTATTTAAACGTTTCAAAATTACGGAAACGTCCAAAATGCTTGACCGGATGAAAGATCTTGGATTCAAATACTCAACTAAAGCGGGTATCACTGTTGGGGTTGCCGATATCGTTGTTCTTGGAGAGAAAGAGCAAATTCTTCAAGAAGCACAGGCAAAAGTGGATAATGTAATGAAGCAGTTCAGACGCGGTCTCATTACTGAAGATGAACGTTATGACCGTGTAATCTCCATTTGGAGCCAGGCGAAGGACACTATTCAAGGTAAACTTATGAAATCCTTGAATAAAACGAACCCGATCTTTATGATGAGTGATTCCGGAGCCCGTGGTAACGCTTCGAACTTTACTCAGCTTGCTGGTATGCGTGGTCTCATGGCGAACCCGGCCGGACGTATTATTGAATTACCAATCAAATCAAGTTTCCGTGAAGGATTAACCGTATTAGAGTACTTTATCTCTACACACGGAGCTCGTAAAGGTCTTGCAGATACTGCTCTTAAGACTGCTGACTCTGGTTACTTAACCCGCCGTCTTGTGGATGTGGCTCAAGATGTTATTGTCCGCGAGGATGATTGCGGTACAGACCGCGGCTTTACAATCCGTGCTTTAAAAGATGGTACGGAAATAATTGAAACATTAGAAGAACGTCTAATCGGTCGTTATTCTCGTAATACAATCAGACACCCTGAGACAAAGGAAATCCTTGTTCGAGAGAATGAACTGATTACCGAGGATATTGCTGCTGCCATTGTTGGTGCGGGCATCGAAGAAGTAAAAATTCGTTCTGCTTTCACATGTAATACCCGTCATGGAGTATGTAAGAAGTGTTACGGCCGCAACTTGGCAACTGGACAAGAAGTTGAAGTGGGTGAAGCGGTTGGTATTATAGCTGCTCAATCTATTGGTGAGCCAGGAACTCAGTTAACAATGCGTACCTTCCATACCGGTGGGGTAGCGGGTAATGATATTACTCAAGGTTTACCACGTATCCAAGAGATTTTTGAAGCACGTAATCCTAAAGGGCAGGCGGTAATTTCTGAGATCGATGGTGTAGTTGTAGGTATTAATGAAGGCCGTGACCGACAACATGAAATTGTCATTCAAGGTGAAGTTGAATCTAGAACTTACAATGCGCCATTTACTGCAAGGTTAAAGGTTGCTGCAGGAGACCGTGTAGAACGCGGACAAGAATTAACGGAAGGTTCCGTTGATCCGAAAGAATTATTAAAAGTAAAAGATGTGCATTCTGTACAAGAATATCTGCTCCGCGAAGTACAAAAGGTTTACCGCATGCAAGGGGTAGAAATTGGCGATAAGCACGTTGAGGTAATGGTTCGTCAAATGCTTCGTAAGATTCGAGTAAGCGATGCTGGTGAAACGGATGTATTACCTGGCACATTATTGGATATTCATCAGTTTACGGATGCAAACGAAAAGGCGTTAATGGAAGGCAAAATGCCGGCAACAGGCCGTCCTGTATTACTTGGTATTACCAAGGCGTCGCTTGAAACAGATTCCTTCCTTTCAGCAGCATCATTCCAAGAAACGACAAGGGTTCTTACGGATGCAGCGATTAAAGGTAAACGTGATGAATTACTTGGCTTAAAAGAGAATGTTATCATCGGTAAACTTGTTCCAGCCGGAACAGGTATGCAGCGTTACCGCAAAGCGGAACCTGTATTAAGAGATACTAATTCCGAAGAGCCAATTACAATTGAGTAAATGATTTAGAGGCTGACTATGTCAGCCTCTATTTCAAGAAAAAAATAAATGATTTGTTGACATCCAATTTAGAAGATGGTAATATATCAAAGGTGCTCCTATACACCTGATACTTTGGAGGATGTTATTATGTCTTATGAAAAAGTATTACAGGCGAAAAAGATCATTATAGGAACAAAACAAACAGTGAAAGCACTTAGAGAAGGAAATGTTCAAGAGCTGATTGTAGCATCGGATGCTGATTCAAAAGTAATTGCACCAGCTGTTACTGAGGCTGAGGAACATGGAATTCCAATTCAGTATGTGGATTCTATGAAAAAACTAGGAAAAGCATGTGGAATTGAAGTTGGTGCTGCAACTGTTGCCATTATCTGTTAAAAACTGTTTTTGTAGATCTGGAAATCTGCAAAAACTTTGTTTTTGCAAAAAAATGAACCACCTGGATGTGTGGGCTTAAAAATAATGAAGGGAGGAAAAAGCATGCCTACAATTAACCAATTAGTGCGCAAGCCTCGTCAATCAAAAGAGGTTAAATCAAAATCTCCTGCGCTAAACAAAGGTTATAATAGCTTTAAAAAATCTCAAACTAACGTATCATCACCACAAAAACGCGGGGTGTGTACTCGTGTTGGTACAATGACTCCGAAAAAACCAAACTCTGCGTTACGTAAATATGCACGTGTACGCTTAACTAATGGTATTGAGGTAACAGCATACATTCCTGGTATCGGCCACAACCTACAAGAACACAGCGTTGTTCTTATCCGTGGTGGTCGTGTAAAAGACTTACCGGGTGTACGTTATCATATTGTACGTGGTGCACTTGATACTGCAGGTGTAAACAACCGTATGCAAGGCCGTTCTAAGTACGGTACAAAGAAACCAAAAGCAGCTAAGAAATAAACAAAATAATTACAAGCTTCTTTGAAAGGAGGAAGACATATGCCACGTAAAGGTCCTGTAGCAAAAAGAGACGTTTTACCTGATCCAATTTACAATTCTAAATTAGTTACTCGTTTAATTAATAAAATGATGATTGATGGTAAAAGAGGTAAAGCACAAGAAATTCTTTACTCAGCATTTGATACCATTCGTGAACGTACTGGCAAAGATCCGATGGAAGTTTTCGAAGCAGCAATGAAAAACATCATGCCTGTACTTGAAGTACGCGCTCGTCGTGTAGGTGGTGCAAACTACCAAGTACCAGTTGAGGTGCGTCCTGACCGCAGAACCACTCTTGGACTTCGTTGGTTAGTTAACTATGCACGTCTTCGTGGTGAAAAAACAATGGTAGAGCGTTTAGCTAATGAAATTATGGATGCAGCAAACAATACTGGTGCTTCTGTTAAGAAGCGTGAAGATACTCACAAAATGGCAGAAGCGAACAAAGCGTTTGCTCACTATCGTTGGTAATTTAACCTTCAATAAAAAAACTTTCATACTAGGAAGGAGAAAGACCCAATGGCAAGAGAGTTCTCCTTAGAAAAGACTCGCAATATCGGTATCATGGCTCACATTGATGCTGGTAAAACAACAACCACTGAGCGTATTCTTTATTACACTGGTAAAATTCACAAAATCGGTGAAACTCATGAAGGTGCGTCTCAGATGGACTGGATGGAGCAAGAACAAGAGCGCGGAATTACCATTACTTCTGCTGCGACTACTGCGCAGTGGAAGGGTCACCGTGTAAACATCATCGACACACCAGGGCACGTAGACTTCACTGTTGAGGTTGAGCGTTCTCTACGTGTGCTTGATGGTGCAGTAGCAGTTCTTGATGCTCAATCTGGTGTTGAGCCGCAAACAGAAACAGTTTGGCGTCAAGCCACAACTTACGGCGTTCCACGTATTGTTTTCGTTAACAAAATGGACAAAATTGGTGCTGATTTCTTATATTCAGTAAAAACATTACATGAACGCCTTCAAGCAAATGCACATGCGATTCAATTACCAATCGGTGCAGAAGATCAGTTCCATGGAATCATTGACCTTGTTGAAATGCATGCAGTGTTTTACGGAAATGATTTAGGAACTGAAATTGAAGTTCGCGAAATTCCAGAGGAATATCGTGCACAAGCTGAAGAATACCGCGAAAAGTTAATTGAAGCTGTTGCGGAACTAGATGAAGAATTAATGGAAAAGTACCTTGGTGGTGAAGAGATCACTAAAGAAGAGCTAAAAGCAGCGATTCGTAAAGGTACTGTAAATGTTGAATTCTATCCTGTACTTTGTGGTTCAGCATTTAAAAACAAAGGTGTTCAATTAATGCTAGATGCAGTAATTGATTACCTACCATCTCCAGTTGATGTACCAGCTATCAAAGGTCATGCACCGGATGCTGAAGATGAAGTGATTGAACGTCATTCTAGCGATGATGAGCCGTTTGCTGCTCTTGCATTTAAAGTAATGACTGACCCATATGTTGGTAAACTTACATTCTTCCGTGTATACTCTGGTACACTAGAATCTGGATCATATGTTCAAAACTCTACTAAAGGGAAACGTGAACGTATTGGTCGTATCCTGCAAATGCACGCAAACCACCGTCAGGAAATCTCCAAAGTTTATGCTGGAGACATTGCTGCAGCTGTAGGTTTAAAAGATACAACAACTGGCGACACTCTATGTGATGAGAAAAATCTTGTTATCTTAGAGTCTATGCAGTTCCCAGAGCCTGTAATCCAATTATCTGTTGAGCCTAAATCTAAGGCTGACCAAGATAAAATGGCTACAGCGCTTCAAAAATTACAAGAAGAAGATCCAACCTTCCGTGCACACACTGATACGGAAACTGGCCAAACGATTATCGCTGGTATGGGTGAGCTTCACCTTGATATCATCGTTGACCGTATGCGCCGAGAGTTTAAGGTAGAAGCAAATGTTGGTGCTCCACAAGTTGCTTACCGTGAAACTTTCCGTGCAAGTGCACAAGTAGAAGGTAAGTTTGCCCGCCAATCTGGTGGTCGCGGACAATATGGACACGTTTGGATTGAGTTCTCACCAAACGAAGAAGGAAAAGGCTTCGAGTTTGAAAATGCTATTGTTGGTGGTGTTGTTCCACGTGAATACATTCCAGCAGTAGAACAAGGCTTGAAGGATGCTATGGAACGAGGCGTACTAGCAGGTTATCCAATGGTAGACATCAAAGCAAAATTATTTGATGGTTCATACCATGATGTCGACTCTTCAGAAATGGCATTTAAAATTGCTGCTTCTTTAGCACTTAAAAATGCTGCTTCTAAATGTCAACCTGTTATCCTTGAACCAGTTATGAAGGTTGAAGTCGTAATTCCTGAAGAATATTTAGGAGATATTATGGGTTCAATCACTGCACGCCGCGGACGTGTTGAAGGTATGGAAGCTCGCGGTAATGCACAAGTTGTACGTGCGATGGTTCCACTATCAGAAATGTTTGGTTACGCAACTTCTCTTCGTTCAGCAACTCAAGGTCGTGGTGTATTCACTATGCACTTTGATCACTATGAAGAAGTTCCAAAATCAATTTCTGATGAAATTATCAAAAAAAATACAGGTGAATAATTGATTTTCATCTGTATATAAAGTATAACTACTTATGTAATAATGGAAACTGTTAGAATGGACAACCATCTAACAGTTTCCACTAAAAATATACTTAACCTTATAATCCAAAGGAGGATTTTCCAAAATGGCAAAAGCTAAATTTGACCGCTCTAAGCCACACGTAAACATTGGTACAATTGGTCACGTTGACCATGGTAAAACTACTTTAACAGCTGCAATTACTTCTGTTCTTGCTAAGCAAGGTAAAGCAGAAGCTCGTGCATACGATCAAATCGACGGTGCTCCAGAAGAAAGAGAACGTGGTATCACAATCTCTACTGCACACGTTGAGTATGAAACAGATGCACGTCACTATGCACACGTTGACTGCCCAGGACACGCTGACTATGTTAAAAACATGATCACTGGTGCTGCACAAATGGACGGCGGTATCCTTGTTGTATCTGCTGCTGACGGTCCAATGCCACAAACTCGTGAGCACATTCTTCTTTCTCGTCAGGTAGGTGTACCATACCTTGTTGTATTCATGAACAAATGCGACATGGTTGATGACGAAGAACTTCTTGAACTAGTAGAAATGGAAGTTCGTGACCTTCTTTCTGAGTATGAGTTCCCTGGAGATGAAATTCCAGTTATCAAAGGTTCTGCTCTTAAAGCATTAGAAGGCGACCCTCAATGGGAAGAAAAAATCATTGAATTAATGAACGCTGTTGACGAGTACATTCCAACTCCAACTCGTGACACTGACAAACCATTCATGATGCCAGTTGAGGACGTATTCTCAATCACTGGTCGTGGTACAGTTGCTACTGGACGCGTAGAGCGCGGTGTAGTTAAAGTTGGTGACGCAGTTGAGATCGTTGGTTTCACTGATGAGCCAAAATCTACTACTGTAACTGGTGTAGAAATGTTCCGTAAACTTCTTGACTTTGCTGAAGCTGGTGACAACATCGGTGCGCTTCTTCGCGGTATTTCACGTGATGAAGTAGAGCGTGGACAAGTATTAGCAAAACCAGGTTCTATCACTCCACATACAAAGTTCAAAGCACAAGTTTACGTATTATCTAAAGAAGAAGGTGGACGTCATACTCCATTCTTCTCTAACTACCGTCCACAATTCTATTTCCGTACTTCTGATATCACTGGTATCATTACTCTTCCAGAAGGTACAGAAATGGTTATGCCTGGAGACCACATTGAAATGTCTGTAGAACTTATCGCTCCTGTTGCGATCGAAGAAGGAACTAAGTTCTCTATCCGTGAAGGCGGACGTACTGTAGGTTCAGGTTCTATCACTGCAATCGTTGAGTAATAACAACTATAATAAGCAGCTGGATGAAGGTCCAGCTGCTTTTTTTGTGAAAAATTTTTGGGATGAGTGTTACTACAAAAGTATCTATATTAATTCCAGGAATATTCAGATATTTTTGTTGGTAATAAAGTGTTTTTTAGGAATCGCTGTTTGATATAACAAGTTTCTTCTATAGAATAGGAGTACTTGAAAAAGCTAGTATTAGGAACTTATTGGAGATTCAATTTAGGCTGTTGAAAACTAGTATAACAGCCTTTATAATAATTAAAGTGTTCAGCAGCATAAACATAAAAAAATCGTGATAAATGTTGCGTTTACTTTATGTTTTATGTATAATAGACAATGTTGGTCTTTGACTGCGATGATGTGGAAGGTTGCTGACACACCCGGCCGCTTTGCCATGGCGAGTGTGTGGGAAATTTCCACGGAGAATGTCTATTTTTAAAATAGGCGAATAAAGGAGGGAAAATAATGGCAAAACAAAAAATCCGTATCCGCTTAAAAGCATATGATCACAGAATCCTTGATCAATCTGCAGAAAAAATCGTAGAAACAGCAAAACGTTCTGGAGCGGCTGTGTCAGGTCCGATTCCACTTCCAACAGAAAAATCTGTCTATACGATTCTTCGTGCGGTTCACAAATATAAAGATTCTCGTGAACAATTTGAAATGCGGACACATAAACGTCTAATTGACATCGTTAACCCAACACCACAAACTGTTGATGCGTTAATGAGATTAGATTTACCATCCGGTGTAGATATCGAAATTAAACTTTAATTTAATAAATGAACAGAAAATTAGGAGGTGTGACTTACATGACCAAAGGAATCTTAGGAAGAAAGATTGGTATGACTCAAGTATTTGCAGAGAACGGAAACTTAATTCCTGTAACTGTAGTTGAAGTTACTCCAAACGTTGTTCTTCAAAAGAAAACTGTTGAAACTGATGGTTATGAAGCAGTTCAACTTGGTTTTGAGGACAAACGTGAAAAATTAGCAAACAAACCTGAAAAAGGTCACGTTGCTAAAGCAAATACTGCTCCTAAGCGCTTCATTCGCGAATTCCGCGGAAACGACTTAGCAGGCTATGAAGTTGGTCAAGAAGTCAAAGTTGATATTTTCGCTGCTGGCGATTTAGTAGACGTAACAGGAATTTCAAAAGGTAAAGGTTTCCAAGGTGCGATTAAACGCCATGGACAATCTCGTGGACCTATGTCTCACGGTTCTCGTTACCATCGTCGTCCTGGTTCAATGGGGCCTATCGCTCCAAACCGTGTAGTAAAAGGTAAAGCATTACCTGGTCGCATGGGTGGAGAGCAAGTAACTGTACAAAACCTTGAAATTGTTAAGGTTGATGTTGAACGTAATCTTCTATTAATTAAAGGTAACGTTCCAGGTGCGAAAAAAGCATTACTAAAAATTAAAAGTGCGGTTAAAGCATAATTACTTCATAGGAAAGGAGGAACATAGGAATGCCGAAAGTAGCATTATATAACCAAACTGGTTCTCAAGTTGGCGAAATCGAACTAAACGAGAATGTCTTTGGTATTGAACCTAACCAAAACGTATTGTTTGAAGCGATTATCATGCAAAGAGCTTCATTACGTCAAGGTACTCATAAAGTAAAAAATCGTTCTGAGGTAAGCGGCGGTGGCCGTAAGCCATGGCGTCAAAAGGGAACAGGCCGTGCTCGTCAAGGGTCTATCCGTTCACCACAATGGCGCGGAGGTGGTACTGTATTTGGTCCACAACCACGTAGCTACAGCTATAAATTACCGAAAAAAGTTCGCCGTTTAGCAATTAAATCTGCTCTATCTTCTAAAGTATTAGAAGAAAATCTACTAGTATTAGAAAACTTAGTGTTTGAAACACCAAAAACAAAAGACTTCAAAGCTGTTTTAAATGGTCTTTCTGTAGAGAAAAAAGCACTTATTGTTACTGCTGACCTGGATGAAAATGTAGCACTTTCTGCTCGTAACCTTCCTGGTGTAACAGTTGTAACAGCTGATGGCATCAACGTGTTAGACGTTGTAAATCATGATAAGTTGATCATGACTAAAGCAGCGGTTGAAAAAGTAGAGGAGGTGCTTGCATAATGGATGCACGCGATATCATTAAGCGCCCCGTTATTACTGAACGTTCTACTGACTTAATGGCTGAAAAGAAATATACATTTGAAGTAGATGTTAAGGCTAATAAAACTCAAGTCAAAGATGCGGTTGAAGAAATCTTTGGTGTAAAAGTTGAAAAAGTTAACATCATGAACTACAAAGGCAAATTTAAACGCATGGGTAAATTTGGCGGCTACACAAACAAACGTCGTAAAGCAATCGTCAAATTAACTGCTGATAGCAAAGAAATCGAATTCTTTGAAAGCTAAAATCCAATAAACAGAGGAGGGAAATAAAATGGCGATTAAAAAGTACAAACCTACCTCCAATGGTCGTCGTGGGATGACAGTTTCTGATTTCGCTGAAATCACAACTAGCACTCCTGAGAAATCTCTTTTAGCTCCGCTAAAGAAAAAAGGCGGCCGTAATAATCAAGGTAAGTTAACTGTTCGTCATCAAGGTGGCGGTCACAAGCGTCAATATCGTATCATCGATTTTAAACGTAACAAAGATGGCATTCCAGGACGCGTTGCCACAATCGAATACGATCCAAATCGTTCTGCAAATATTGCATTAATTAATTATGTTGATGGTGAAAAGCGTTACATCCTAGCTCCTAAAAACTTAGAAGTTGGTATGGAAATTATGTCAGGCCCTGAAGCCGACATCAAAGTAGGTAACGCACTTCCACTTGCTAACATTCCTGTTGGTACAGTTGTTCACAACATTGAGTTAAAACCAGGAAAAGGTGGCCAATTAGTACGTTCTGCTGGTACTTCTGCTCAAGTACTTGGTAAAGAAGGAAAATACGTTCTAGTCCGTTTAACATCTGGAGAAGTTCGTATGATCCTTGCAGAGTGCCGTGCATCTATCGGTCAAGTAGGTAATGAACAACATGAACTAATCAACATTGGTAAAGCTGGACGCTCTCGCTGGTTAGGTAAGCGCCCAACTGTTCGCGGTTCCGTTATGAACCCTAATGATCACCCACACGGTGGTGGTGAAGGACGTGCGCCAATCGGACGTAAATCACCTATGACACCTTGGGGCAAACCTACTCTTGGTTACAAAACTCGTAAGAAGAAAAACAAATCTGATAAGCTTATTATTCGTCGTCGTAAAAAATAACGGGATTGAACTACGGTTCAAGGTAAGAACCGTAGACCAATCACGAAGGGAGGTTCATTCATGGGTCGCAGCTTAAAAAAAGGACCATTCGTTGATGAGCATTTAATGTCAAAGATCGAAAAGCTAAATGAATCAGATAAGAAGCAAGTTATTAAAACTTGGTCACGCCGTTCTACGATCTTCCCACAATTCATTGGCCATACGATCGCTGTTTATGATGGCCGCAAACATGTGCCTGTTTATATTACGGAAGACATGGTAGGTCACAAACTTGGAGAATTTGCTCCAACTCGTACTTACAAAGGTCATGCCGCTGATGATAAGAAAACAAGACGTTAAGAGAGGAGGGCATCCTAATGCAAGCTAAAGCTGTTGCTAGAACAGTACGTATTGCTCCTCGTAAAGCACGTTTAGTCGTCGATTTAATTCGAGGAAAGCAAGTTGGTGAAGCGGTATCGATTTTAAAATTAACACCGAAAGCTGCTTCTCCAATCGTTGAAAAAGTATTAAAATCTGCTATGGCAAATGCTGAGCACAACTATGAAATGGACGTAAACAACCTTGTTGTAGCTCAAGCTTTTGTTGACGAAGGACCAACGTTAAAACGTTTCCGTCCACGTGCACAAGGTCGCGCTAGCCAAATTAACAAGCGCACAAGCCACATTACAATTGTTTTATCAGAGAAGAAGGAGGGATAAGCTGTGGGTCAAAAAGTAAATCCGGTCGGTTTGCGTATTGGAATCATCCGTGATTGGGAATCAAAATGGTACGCAGGCAAAGACTTTGCTGATCTTTTACACGAAGATATTAAAGTTCGTGAATACATCACGAAGCGTTTAAAAGATGCTTCTGTTTCTAAAGTAGAAATCGAACGTGCTGCAAACCGTGTAAACATTACAATCCATACAGCTAAGCCTGGTATGGTTATTGGTAAAGGCGGTACAGAAGTTGAAGCACTTCGTAAAGCATTAAATCAATTAACTGGCAAGCGAGTTCACATCAATATTCTTGAAATCAAAAAAGCTGATATTGATGCAAAACTAGTTGCAGAAAACATTGCTCGCCAATTAGAAAATCGTGTTTCTTTCCGCCGTGCACAAAAACAAGCTATTCAACGTGCTATGCGTGCAGGTGCAAAAGGAATCAAAACCATGGTATCTGGTCGTCTAGGTGGTGCGGATATCGCACGCTCAGAACACTATAGCGAAGGAACAGTTCCACTTCATACACTTCGCGCTGATATTGACTATGCTACAGCTGAAGCTGACACAACTTACGGAAAACTTGGTGTTAAAGTATGGATCTATCGTGGAGAGGTCCTTCCTACTAAGAAGAAAACTGAGGAAGGAGGCAAATAATCATGTTATTGCCAAAACGCGTAAAATTCCGTCGCCAGCATCGTGGTAAAATGCGTGGTAATGCAAAAGGCGGTACTGAAGTAACATTTGGTGAATTTGGTTTACAAGCAACTGAAGCTTCTTGGATTACTAACCGACAAATCGAAGCTGCACGTCGTGCTATGACTCGTTACATGAGACGTGGTGGTAAAGTTTGGATTAAAATTTTCCCACATAAGCCATACACTGCTAAGCCTCTAGAGGTTCGAATGGGTTCCGGTAAAGGTGCTCCAGAAGGCTGGGTAGCTGTTGTCAAACCTGGGAAAGTTATGTTTGAAATTGCTGGTGTATCTGAAGAAATCGCACGTGAAGCTCTTCGTCTTGCATCACACAAACTTCCAGTTAAGTGTAAGTTTGTAAAACGTGAAGAAATTGGTGGTGAATCAAATGAAAGCTAATGAAATTCGTGACCTTACCACTGCTGAAATTGAACAAAAAGTAAAATCTTTAAAAGAAGAGCTTTTCAACCTTCGCTTTCAATTGGCGACAGGACAACTTGAAAATACAGCTCGTATTCGTGAAGTACGTAAAGCGATTGCTCGCATGAAGACTGTGATTCGTGAGAGAGAGATCAGCTTTAACAAGTAGAAACTTGAGAGGAGGTTCACGATAAATGAGTGAACGTAACCAACGCAAGGTTTACACTGGACGCGTTGTTTCTGACAAAATGGATAAAACCATTACTGTTCTAGTAGAAACATACAAAAAGCATCCGCTATATGGTAAACGCGTAAAGTACTCTAAGAAGTACAAAGCTCATGATGAGCAAAACCAAGCAAAAGTTGGCGATATCGTACGTATTATGGAAACTCGTCCACTTTCAGCTACTAAGCGCTTCCGTTTGGTTGAAATTGTAGAAAAAGCAGTTATTATTTAATTGTTCGGATTTAGCAAGATTTCCGAAAGGAGGTTACACACATGATTCAACAAGAATCACGTTTGAAAGTTGCTGACAACTCTGGTGCTCGTGAAGTACTTACTATTAAAGTTCTTGGTGGTTCAGGCCGTAAGACTGCTAACATTGGCGATATCATCGTTTGTACTGTGAAACAAGCAACACCAGGGGGCGTTGTTAAAAAAGGTGATGTTGTTAAAGCAGTAGTTGTTCGTACAAAGAGCGGTGTTCGCCGTCCTGACGGTTCTTACATTCGTTTTGATGAGAACGCATGTGTTATTGTCAAGGAAGATAAGAGCCCTCGTGGAACTCGTATCTTCGGACCAGTTGCACGCGAACTTCGCGATAACAACTTTATGAAAATCGTTTCACTTGCTCCAGAAGTTCTATAATCAAAAATAACAATTGCCTTTAAGGAGGTGCTTACGGATGCATGTAAAAAAAGGCGATAAGGTCAGAGTAATCTCTGGTAAGGATAAAGGTAAAACAGGTGAGATCCTAGCTGCTTATCCTAAAGAAAGCCGTGTTGTTGTAGAAGGCGTGAACATTGTTAAAAAACATTCTAAGCCTTCTCAAGCTAATCCACAGGGCGGAATTATCAGCTTTGAAGCTCCAATTCATGTATCAAATGTAATGCCTATTGATCCTAAAACTGGTAACCCTACTCGCGTTTACCATAAAGTAATTGATGGTAAAAAAGTACGCGTAGCAAAATCCGGTGAAGTATTAGATAAATAATTTAAATAAGAAGGGAGGTACAATACATGAACCGCCTAAGAGAAAAATATAACAAAGAAATCGTTCCTGCTCTTATGAGCAAGTTCAACTATAAATCAGTAATGGAAGTACCAAAGATCGAAAAAATCGTTGTTAACATGGGTGTTGGTGATGCAGTTCAAAACGCCAAAGCTCTTGACAACGCAGTTGAAGAACTAGCTACTATTACAGGTCAAAAGCCACTTGTAACTCGTGCTAAGAAATCTATTGCAGGCTTCCGTCTTCGTGAAGGTATGCCAATCGGTGCAAAGGTTACTCTTCGCGGTGAGCGCATGTATCAATTCTTGGACAAATTAGTTTCTGTTTCTTTACCTCGTGTACGTGACTTCCGTGGTGTTTCTAAGAAAGCATTTGATGGTCGCGGTAACTACACTTTAGGTATTAAAGAACAGCTAATCTTCCCTGAAATTGATTACGATAAAGTAAGCAAAGTGCGCGGTATGGACATCGTTATTGTTACTACTGCAAAAACAGATGAAGAGTCTCGTGAACTTTTAACTCTACTTGGAATGCCATTCCAAAAGTAATCGCTAAATAAGGAGGCGAAAACGTGGCTAAAAAGTCAATGATTGCGAAACAAAGACGTAAGCCTAAATTTAAAGTTCAAGCGTATACTCGTTGCGAACGCTGTGGCCGTCCACACTCTGTATACCGTAAATTTAAGCTTTGCCGTATTTGTTTCCGTGAATTAGCGTATAAAGGACAAATTCCTGGTGTTAAAAAAGCAAGCTGGTAAAACTCATAGTTGTGGAAGGAGGTAAAAATAATGGTCATGACAGATCCAATTGCAGATATGCTTACTCGCATTCGCAATGCGAACATGGTACGTCACGAAAAATTAGAAGTGCCTGCTTCTAATATTAAAAAAGAAATTGCTGAAATTCTAAAGCGCGAAGGTTTCATTCGTGACGTTGAATATATCGAAGACAACAAACAAGGTATTATTCGTATTTTCTTGAAATACGGTCCAAATAACGAACGTGTTATTACTGGTCTTAAGCGTATAAGTAAGCCTGGACTACGCGTTTATGCTAAATCCAACGAGGTACCACGTGTACTTAATGGTCTTGGAATCGCACTTGTTTCAACTTCACAAGGTGTAATCACTGATAAAGAAGCTCGTGCTAAGCAAATCGGCGGAGAAGTTCTCGCATACGTTTGGTAATCGATTTTTTGATGAATGGAGGTGCACTAAATGTCTCGCGTAGGAAAAAAACCAATTGAAATTCCAGCAGGAGTAACAGTTACATTAAATAACAACACTGTTACTGTAAAAGGACCAAAAGGCGAGCTTACTCGTACTTTTAATCCTGATATGAACATTAAAATTGAAGAGAATGTTATTACAATCTCTCGTCCTTCTGATGTGAAAGAGCACCGCGCATTGCACGGTACAACTCGCGCGGTAATCGCAAACATGATTGAAGGTGTTTCTAAAGGCTTTGAAAAGAGTTTAGAATTAATCGGGGTTGGATACCGTGCACAAAAGCAAGGTAACAAACTTGTATTAAACGTAGGTTACTCTCATCCAGTTGAGATTGAACCAGAAAATGGCCTTGAAATTGAAGTTCCTTCAAATACAAAAGTTACTGTTAAGGGTGCTGACAAAGAACGTGTTGGTGCATTAGCAGCAAATATTCGTCAGGTTCGTCCTCCTGAGCCATACAAAGGCAAAGGAATCCGTTACGAAGGCGAATATGTACGCCGTAAAGAAGGTAAAACAGGTAAGTAATGCCGCATAGGTAAACGAAAGGAGTGACGGAAATGATTACGAAGCAAGATAAAAACGCTGTTCGCAAGAAAAGACATGCTCGTGTTCGTGCGAAACTAAGCGGTACCTCTGCTCGTCCACGTCTAAATGTGTTTCGTTCCAATAAGCATATTTATGCTCAATTAATCGATGACACTAAAGGAGTTACTTTAGCAAGTGCTTCTACATTAGATAAAGAACTTAACCTTGAGTCTTCAAGCAATATTGAAGCTGCGAAAAAGGTCGGAGAATTAGTCGCTAAACGTGCGGTTGAAAAAGGTATCACTTCTGTTGTGTTTGACCGTGGAGGATACTTGTACCATGGACGTATTCAAGCATTAGCTGATGCTGCCCGCGAAAACGGCTTACAATTTTAATAGACAAAGGAGGGACATAAATAATGCGTCGCATTGATCCAAACAAACTTGAACTAGAAGAACGCGTAGTTACGGTAAACCGTGTTGCGAAGGTTGTTAAAGGTGGACGTCGTTTCCGTTTCTCTGCACTTGTTGTAGTCGGAGATAAAAACGGCCATGTCGGTTTCGGTACCGGTAAAGCACAAGAAGTGCCTGATGCAATCCGCAAAGCAATTGAGGATGCTAAGAAAAATCTAATTGAAGTGCCAATCGTTGGAACTACTATTCCACATGAAGTAATTGGACGTTTTGGAGCAGGTGAAATCCTTATCAAACCTGCCTCTGAAGGTACAGGAGTAATTGCCGGCGGTCCAGTTCGTGCGGTACTTGAACTTGCTGGTGTTGGTGATATCCTATCTAAATCCCTTGGAACGAACACTCCAATTAACATGGTACGTGCAACTGTCGAAGGGTTAAAACAATTAAAACGTGCTGAAGACGTAGCGAAATTACGTGGTAAATCAGTAGAAGAACTGTTAGGATAAGGAGGGATATCAAATGGCGAATAAACTATTAGTTACCCTCAAAAAAAGCGTCATTGGTCGTCCTCAAGACCAACGCGAAACAGTTAAAGCACTAGGTTTACGGAAACTAAATCAAACAGTTGAGCATCAAGATAACGCTGCTATTCGCGGTATGATTAATAAAGTTGCTCACCTTGTTACAGTTAAAGAACAATAAAAGTTGTTTTCTTTCATAAGGAGGTGCCAATATGAAACTTCATGAGTTAAAACCTGCCGAAGGTTCTCGTAAAGAGCGCAAGCGTTTAGGTCGCGGTATCGGATCTGGTCAAGGTAAAACTGCAGGTAAAGGTCATAAAGGTCAAAAAGCTCGTTCCGGCGGCGGTGTTCGCATTGGTTTCGAGGGTGGTCAAACACCTTTATTCCGTCGTTTACCAAAACGAGGTTTTACAAACATTAACCGCAAAGAATATGCAGTTGTAAATCTTGATGCGTTAAATCGCTTTGAAGAAGGTACAGAAGTTACTCCAGAACTTCTTATCGAAACAGGCGTTGTAAGTAACGAGAAAGCAGGAATCAAGATTCTTGCAAAAGGGAACATAGAGAAAAAACTTACTGTAAAGGCTCATAAATTCTCATCTGCTGCTAAGGAAGCGATCGAAGCTGCTGGTGGAACTACAGAGGTGATCTAATGTTCCAAACTATCTCCAATTTTATGCGCGTGGGTGAAATAAGACGTAAGATCATATTCACCCTTTTAATGTTAATCGTGTTTCGAATCGGTGCATTTATACCTGTACCAAATGTAAATGCTGAAATTCTTGCTCTACAAGATCAAATGAGCGCTTTCGGCATTTTAAATACATTTGGTGGAGGTGCACTAAAAAACTTCTCCATCTTTGCGATGGGAATTATGCCTTATATCACTGCTTCTATTATTATCCAACTTCTGCAAATGGACGTTGTTCCTAAATTTACAGAGTGGTCCAAACAAGGGGAAGCAGGTCGCCGTAAGCTTGCCCAATTTACACGTTATTTTACGATTGTGCTTGGTTTTATCCAGGCTTTTGGTATGGCTTATGGTTTTAATAACTTAGTTGGCGGACAGCTAATTGAGAATCCTGGTATAGGCACGTATTTACTAATTGCGGTAGTATTAACAGCTGGTACTGCTTTTTTAATGTGGTTAGGTGAACAAATTACGGCAAAAGGTGTGGGCAATGGTATTTCCATTATCATCTTTGCAGGGATTGTTGCTGGTATTCCAACAGTACTCAATCAAATTTTTGTTCAACAATTTGAAAATGCAGGGGATCAGTTGTTCATACGAATTGTTAATGTGGTTCTAATTGCTCTTGCTGTTCTTTTAATTACTGTTGGAGTTATTTTTATTCAACAGGCTACTCGAAAAATTCCAATTCAATACGCTAAACGCGTTGTAGCAGGTCGTACCCCTGTGGGTGGCCAATCCACTCATATGCCGTTAAAAGTTAACGCAGCTGGGGTTATTCCAGTAATCTTTGCGGTTTCATTTATTGTTACACCTAGAACGATTGCATCGTTCTTCCCAACAAATGATGTGACATTATGGATCAATAAGAATCTGGACTACTCTGCTCCAATTGGAATGATTTTATATGCTGTATTAATTATTGCGTTTACTTATTTTTACGCTTTTATTCAAGTGAATCCTGAACAAGCAGCGGAAAACTTACAAAAGCAAAGTGGATATATTCCTGGAATTCGTCCAGGTAAGAACACGCAAGATTATTTAACTCGCGTTTTATATCGTTTAACATTTGTGGGTGCGATCTTCTTGACAATCATCTCGATCCTCCCTGTGTTTTTCATAAACATAGCGAATCTTCCACAATCAGCCCAAATTGGAGGAACAAGTTTGCTCATCGTTGTCGGTGTTGCACTCGAGACGTATAAGCAGCTTGAAGCACAATTAGTTAAACGTCATTATAAAGGTTTTATTAAATAAAGAAGGTTTAACGGGACCCAAATACGGGCCCCTAAAAACCCATTCTTAAGCACGAGGGGGAATACGTGTGAATTTAGTATTAATGGGGCTTCCTGGTGCAGGTAAAGGAACCCAAGCTGAGAAAATTGTTGAACGATACGGCATCCCTCATATTTCTACTGGAGATATGTTCCGTGCAGCAATGAAAGAAGGAACTGAACTAGGTTTAAAAGCTAAATCATTTATGGACAAAGGTGAACTTGTTCCTGATGAAGTAACAATTGGCATTGTCCGTGAACGTTTAAGTAAAGATGACTGTCAAAATGGTTTTTTACTTGATGGTTTTCCTAGAACGGTCCCTCAAGCCGAAGCATTAGAAAGTCTTTTAGCAGATTTAAATAAAAAGATTGACTATGTAATCAATATTAATGTTGATAAAAGTATTCTAATGGAACGTTTGACAGGACGCCGCATTTGTAAAGAGTGTGGTTCTACGTATCATCTTGTTTTCAACCCTCCTGCCAAAGAGGGCGTTTGTGATCGCTGTGGGGGAGAGCTTTACCAAAGAACAGATGATAACGCAGAAACTGTTCAAAATAGATTAGATGTTAACATCAAGCAGCAGGAACCATTATTAACGTTTTACGAAACTAAAGGTTATTTACGTACAATTGATGGTCAGCAAGATATTAACAAAGTATTTGCTGATATCGAGAATTTATTGCAAGGGCTTCGTTAATTATTAGCCCTATTATCATGGCATGCGACTCTCGTTATCTCTCCTAAAACTATGGATGTATGTGAAAGCATTAGGCTTTTCTCTTGTACTAGTTGTATACAGGGCCGAGAGTTGGGCAAGAATGACATGAAGAAATGAAATTCTTCATTAGACAAAAATTACTTGCGGACAAAATACGTACTACATGTTATACTTTAAAGGTTGCCAACAACGTACGATCGAGAAGACACGCTTTGCATTACTAGTCATTAATGACGATATTTTGAAAAGAGAAGGGAGACGAGACCCATGGCCAAGGATGATGTAATTGAAATTGAAGGTAAAGTGATTGAAACTTTGCCAAATGCAATGTTTAAGGTAGAATTAGAAAATGGTCATACTGTGCTTGCTCATGTTTCCGGGAAGATTCGTATGCACTTTATTCGGATTTTGCCAGGAGATAAAGTAACTGTTGAGCTTTCTCCATATGACTTAACTCGCGGAAGAATCACTTACCGCTTTAAATAATCTGATTGCACTCCGTACTACTAAGGAGGTTAGGATAATGAAAGTAAGACCATCAGTTAAACCGATCTGCGAAAAGTGTAAAGTAATCCGTAGACGCGGAAAAGTTATGGTTATCTGTGAAAACCCTAAACATAAACAAAAACAAGGTTAATTCTAAGGGAGGTGTGCATTAATGGCACGTATTGCTGGTGTTGATATTCCACGTGAAAAGCGTGTAGTTATCTCTTTAACTTACATTTATGGTATTGGCAAAAAAACTGCACAAAAAGTTCTTGCAGAAGCTGGAGTTTCTGAAGATACTCGTGTACGTGATTTAACAGAGGACGAATTAAACAAAATCCGTGATATCGTTGACAAGCTAAAAGTTGAAGGTGACCTTCGCCGTGAAGTTTCTCTTAACATTAAACGTTTAATGGAAATTGGTTGCTACCGCGGATTGCGTCATCGTCGTGGTTTACCTGTTCGTGGACAAAATACGAAAAACAATGCTCGTACACGCAAAGGTCCTCGTAAGACTGTTGCGAACAAGAAGAAGTAATCGGCAAAGGAGGTTATTTAAATGGCTCGTAAAACAAATACACGTAAACGTCGTGTTAAAAAGAATATTGAATCTGGTATCGCACATATCCGTTCAACATTTAACAACACAATTGTAACAATTACTGATGTCCATGGTAATGCAATTTCTTGGTCAAGTGCAGGTGCGCTTGGATTCAAAGGTTCTCGTAAATCTACTCCATTTGCAGCGCAAATGGCAGCTGAAACTGCAGCAAAATCATCTATGGAACATGGTATGAAAACATTAGAAGTTACTGTTAAAGGCCCTGGTGCAGGTCGTGAGGCAGCAATTCGTGCGCTTCAAGCTGCTGGGTTAGAAGTAACAGCAATTAAAGATGTTACTCCAGTTCCACATAACGGATGCCGTCCACCAAAACGTCGTCGTGTTTAATTTTTCTGTATAGAAGTTGTATTATTTGTCTATAATGGGATATGTTATGAATTTTCCCTAATACAGAAAATGCATTCCAGTTGTTGTGCACAAAACGGGAAAGTATACATGGGGGAATTTCGATTAGCGGTGAACTAATCGAGGTTTCGACGTTTTGAAGGAGGGTTATGAATTGATCGAAATAGAAAAACCAAAAATCGAAACGGTTGAGATCAGCGATGATGCCAAGTACGGTAAATTTGTCGTAGAGCCACTTGAGCGTGGATATGGTACCACTTTGGGTAACTCCTTACGTCGTATCCTATTATCTTCACTCCCAGGTGCCGCTGTTACATCGATTCAGGTCGATGGGGTACTTCATGAGTTCTCAACAATTGAAGGCGTCGTAGAGGATGTAACATCCATCATTTTAAACATTAAAAAATTAGCTTTAAAAATCTACTCTGATGAAGAGAAAACACTTGAAATTGATGTACAAGGCGAAGGCCCGGTTACAGCAGCCAATATTACGCATGACAGTGATGTGGAAATCTTAAATCCAGATCTCCATATTGCAACGCTAGCGTCTAATGGACACCTACGCATGCGCTTAACGGCAAAACGAGGCCGCGGCTATACTCCTGCAGATCAAAACAAGAGGGAAGACCAACCGATTGGTGTCATTCCGATTGATTCTATTTACACTCCGGTTTCTCGTGTATCTTATCAAGTAGAAAATACTCGCGTAGGTCAATCGACAAATTATGATAAGCTAACGCTTGATGTTTGGACAGATGGAAGCACTGGGCCAAAAGAAGCGATTGCTCTTGGTTCAAAGATTTTGACCGAGCATTTGAACATTTTCGTTGGTTTAACCGATGAGGCTCAAAATGCTGAAATCATGATAGAAAAAGAAGAAGATCAGAAAGAAAAAGTTCTTGAAATGACGATTGAAGAACTCGATCTATCTGTTCGTTCATATAACTGTTTAAAACGTGCCGGAATTAATACAGTTCAGGAATTAGCAAATAAAACTGAAGAAGATATGATGAAGGTACGTAATTTAGGTCGCAAATCACTTGAAGAAGTGAAAGCAAAACTAGAAGAGCTTGGATTGGGCTTACGTAAGGACGACTAATAATTATATTATTTGTTCATTTATTAAGCTTATTCAATCCGATTAATGACTTCAAAAAGGAGGGAACCCTTCATGGCATACAGAAAGTTAGGACGTACAAGTGCACAGCGTAAAGCTATGCTTCGTGATTTAACAACAGACTTAATCATCAACGAACGCATCGAAACAACAGAAAGTCGTGCGAAAGAACTTCGCTCTACTGTTGAGAAGATGATTACTCTTGGAAAACGTGGTGACTTACATGCACGCCGTCAAGCTGCAGCTTTTATTCGCAACGAAGTAGCTAATGCTGAAACTGGCCAAGATGCACTTCAAAAGCTATTCAGCGATATCGCTCCACGTTACCAAGAACGTCAAGGCGGTTATACTCGCATCATGAAGCTTGGACCACGTCGCGGCGATGGCGCTCCAATGGTTATCATTGAATTAGTTTAATATATTCTTTAGACAACAAGGGTACTGGACAGTTTAGTAACAAACTTGTTCTCTGCCCTTTTTGTTTAAGGTTAAGGAAAACACTTAACGGTGTTTTCTAAAGTCAAACGACAAACGTTTAAACTTAAATTTATTTAAGGTGAATGTTGTAACATTTTGCTTCAGCATACACCTTTTACACGAACCAAGCCAAAAAGAGCGTTATGATGAGCGTATGCTCCAATATTTGTATTGGACCGTTTAAATGGAGATAGTGTATATCGGAAAGAAAGTGATGTGTTCTTTTTCTTTGCTGCGTCTCGTCTAGCTCATGCACCTCTTCCCATTCCTGTGAAGGAATTGTTATTGATAGGCAGTTGATATCGGTCTTGCCTGCGGGATGAGGTGCAGGCTTTTTTTGTATATAGAGATAATGAGCTGAGCAGAGACAGCTGAGGGGGGACGGCAATGACAAAGAAACCAATCATATCATTAAAAGATGTTTGTTTTCAATATGACGGACAAGACCACTATGCCCTACAATCTGTTACTTTTGATATTTACGAAGGAGAATGGCTTGCTATCGTTGGACATAATGGTTCTGGTAAGTCAACAATGGCCAAACTATTAAATGGTTTGCAGTTTCCTAATCAAGGTGTGATTACCGTTTGCGGTTTACCATTAACTGAAGAAAATGTATGGGATATACGCAAACAATTGGGCATGGTTTTTCAAAACCCTGATAATCAGTTTGTTGGGACAACTGTAGAGGATGATGTGGCTTTTGGTTTAGAAAATATGGGAATCCAGAGAGAAGAAATGGTTTTGCGTGTTCAAGATTCATTAAAAAAGGTTAAAATGGAACAATTTCTATATCAAGAGCCCCACCATCTATCGGGAGGACAAAAGCAACGAGTTGCCATTGCCGGAGTTTTAGCCTTGAGACCGTCCATTATTATTTTAGATGAAGCTACCTCGATGCTCGACCCTAGGGGACGAGAAGAGGTGTTAGAAGTAGTTAGAGATTTAAAGAATGAAAATCGGTTAACCGTTATCTCCATTACACATGATTTAGAAGAGGCTGCAAAAGCGGATCGAATCATTGTCATGAATAAGGGAGAGGTTTATCGTGAAGGGAAGCCTGAGGAAATTTTTTCGATGGATGAGGAATTAATTAAGCTAGGGCTGGATATTCCATTTTCCGTAAAGATAGGGAAAGCATTTCGTCAAAAGGGAATCGATTTACCGAAACATTATTTAACGGAAGAAGAGTTGGTGACAGAGCTATGGACATCTCACTCTCACAAGTAGAATACCGTTATCAGGCCAATACGCCGTTTGAAAGACTAGCTATTCAGGACGTTTCCATTGATATTCCTTCAGGGACTTATATGGCTTTAATTGGCCATACTGGATCCGGTAAATCGACTGTATTACAACATTTGAATGCCCTGTTAGTACCAACAGAAGGAACGGTTAAAATCGGTGAACATGAAATTAAATCCCATCAGAAAAATAAAAACCTAAGAGCGGTCCGCCAAAAAGTAGGGATTGTCTTTCAGTTTCCTGAGCATCAATTGTTTGAAGAAACCGTAGAAAAAGATATTATTTTTGGACCAATGAATTTTGGGGTATCGGAAGAAGAGGCCAAAGCCCGTGCACGAGAGGCTTTAAATCAAGTAGGACTTGGGGAAGAAATATTAGAAAAATCTCCGTTTGATTTATCAGGTGGCCAAATGCGACGCGTGGCAATTGCTGGTGTATTGGCGATGAATCCCGATGTGCTTGTTTTGGATGAGCCAACTGCAGGGCTTGATCCACGTGGTAGGAACGAGATTATGGAAATGTTCTATACCCTCCATAAGGAAAGAAATCTTTCTACTATTCTTGTCACTCATAGTATGGAAGATGCTGCGAAATACGCAGACCAAATTGTTATCATGCAGCGTGGCCGTGTCATGAAAAAGGGGACCCCTACTGAGATTTTTTCTTCTCCATCTGAATTAGTGAAAATGGGTCTGGACGTTCCGGAAGTTGTCCGGTTTCAAATGAAACTAGAGCAAAAACTATCCGTTAAGTTGGATAAAGTTTATTTATCCATTGAAGAGTTGTCATCTGCCGTGGCAGAACTATTAGGCAGAGGTGTTCGCACATGATGGAGAAAATGATATTTGGCCGTTATGTACCTATTCCATCTGTTATTCATAAGATGGATCCCCGTTCCAAGTTAATCATAATTTTTCTGTTTGTTGCTATTATTTTTCTTGCAAACAATTGGATTACCTATGCATTAATTGCTCTTTATACATTTTTTATGCTGGGGTTATCTAAGGTTCCGTTTCGGTTTCTATATGGTGGTTTAAAGCCGGTAATTTGGCTTGTTCTATTTACATTTTTATTACAATTGTTTTTTACTAAGGGTGGTAATCTTGTTTTCGGCTGGGGACCGATCGAAATTTATGAGGAAGGTATTAGGATGGGATTATTGATTTCTCTCCGGTTCTTTTTTCTAATTTTGATGACGTCTCTTTTGACTTTAACAACAACACCAATTGAAATTACCGATGGCCTTGAAACATTATTAACTCCTTTGAAGAAGCTGCGCTTTCCTGTTCATGAAATGGCGTTAATGATGTCGATTTCATTAAGGTTTATTCCTACACTAATGCAGGAAACGGATAAAATTATGAAGGCACAGATTGCTAGGGGTGTAGAGTTTGCCAGCGGCCCGATTAAGGAACGCATCAAGGCGGTCATTCCTTTGCTCATACCATTGTTTGTCAGTTCGTTTAAACGGGCGGAGGAGCTGGCGATAGCAATGGAAGCACGAGGTTATCGCGGTGGTGAGGGACGGACCAAATACCGGCAATTAAGTTGGAGAATGATAGATACCTTGCAGGTTGGGTTATTAGTCATATTAACCATATTGTTAATAATATTCCGTTCGTAATGGAGAGAAACAATGCAAAGATACAAAGGAATCATTGCCTATGATGGTTCAGGATTTTCCGGTTATCAAGTTCAGCCCAATAAGCGAACTGTTCAATTAGAATTGGAAACCGCTTTGGCAAAATTGCATAAAGGCACCCATGTCAAGGTGACTGCTTCCGGTAGAACCGATGCTGGCGTCCATGCTAAGGGACAGGTCATTCATTTTGATTCTCCTTTAGCAATCCCTGAGGAGCGCTGGGTTATTGCCTTGAATTCTTTACTCCCCGAGGATGTCTCCGTGATTTCGGTGGAGAAAGTGGATCATTCGTTTCATGCTCGATTTAGTGCAGTAGGAAAAGAATATCGTTATTTGCTTTATTTGTCAGATAGGCGCGACCCGTTTCAGCGGAATTTTGCGGTTCAAT
Organism: Neobacillus sedimentimangrovi; assembly: GCF_010614825.1. Lineage (NCBI taxonomy): Bacteria > Bacillati > Bacillota > Bacilli > Caryophanales > Bacillaceae > Neobacillus > Neobacillus sedimentimangrovi. The sequence goes on along the minus strand of NZ_JAAFZF010000009.1, from coordinate 20,042 downwards.
ATCCCTACTCATTGAATTTGCAAGCAATGAAGGAAGCAAGTCAATTCTTCCTTGGCACGCATGATTTTACAAGTTTTTGTGCGTCGAACACAGACGTCGAGGACAAGGTGCGAACCATTCAAACTATTGAATGTTTGGAAGATAGGAATATGTTAATGCTGCGTTTTGTCGGGAATGGCTTTCTTTATAATATGGTTCGCATTCTGGTAGGGACGTTATTAGAAGTAGGTTCAGGACGTTTGGAGCCTGCTGACATTCCAACAATTTTGGAGGCGAAAGACCGACGACTTGCTGGTAAAACCGCACCGGCACATGGATTATATCTTTGGGAAGTGTATTATTAAATGCACTCATCATCCAATTTCATAAAACAACCCATCCAGGTGTAACATTTTCTTGACAATTAGATACCAATTATTTATTATATTATATGTGTGTGTTTTTAATCCCACGATAAGCCCCGGAAAGTCTTCATCGTGATTGAAAATATATGATTAACAAAATTGATTGCACGCTCGGCTTTAATGTTCATTCCCGGAACAGAATCGGACACTAATATGCTCGTGACCGTGCGCAAATAAATTTTTTTTATGGATTTAATTAGGAGGGAAACTCATGCGTACAACGTTTATGGCAAATGCCAACAATATCGAGCGCAAATGGTACGTAGTTGATGCTGAGGGGAAGACTCTTGGACGTCTTGCTTCTGAAGTAGCATCAATCTTACGCGGTAAACACAAACCAACTTATACACCACATGTTGATACTGGTGATCATGTTATCATTATTAATGCATCTAAAATTCAATTAACTGGTAACAAGCTGAATGACAAAATCTACTATCGTCACAGCTTACATCCAGGTGGTTTAAAACAAAGAACTGCTCTTGAAATGCGTACAAACTATGCAGAGAAAATGCTTGAGCTTGCTGTTAAAGGCATGCTTCCAAAGAATTCTCTAGGACGTAAAATGTTCAAAAAATTACATGTTTATGCTGGCGCAGAGCATCCGCACCAAGCACAAAAACCTGAAGTTTACGAACTTCGCGGTTAATGAAGAGGGAGGAAATTAACTTGGCACAAGTTCAATATATCGGTACTGGCCGTCGTAAGAGCTCTGTCGCACGTGTGCGCTTAGTTCCAGGTACAGGTAAAATTGTAATTAACAATCGTGACATTAACGACTATATCCCATTTGAAGCTTTACGTGTTGTTGTAAGACAACCATTAGTAGCGACTGAAACTGTTGGTAGCTATGATGTTCTAGTAAACGTAAGCGGTGGTGGCTACACTGGCCAAGCTGGCGCAATCCGTCATGGTATTGCTCGTGCACTGCTTCAAGCTGATCCAGAATATCGTCCAACATTAAAACGTGCTGGTCTATTAACTCGCGATGCACGTATGAAAGAACGTAAAAAATACGGTCTTAAAGGTGCTCGTCGCGCGCCACAATTCTCAAAACGTTAATATATCTACGTTTCAAGACTCTCAACCATTATTGGTTGGGGGTCTTTTTTTGCTTAAAAAGTGGCAATTGTCACTTCTAGTCACCTACATTATTCATTCAATATATGTTTGGAACTTCTAGTGCTGTTTGCTCATTTAATGTATCAGAAACGTATGTATAGATGTTCATGGTTGTGTGAATGTCTGAGTGTCCTAACCACTCTGTACTCCTTTAATGCTCATTCCTGCTTCAAATACATGGGATGCATATCGTATATATAGTCATTCTATGAAGGTTTTGTTTTTATCCCATTAGAGGTATTCCTAAGAGTAATATATCTTGTATTACAAGGAAAAAATTGCTAATATGATCTATATACCATGTAATGCAAGATATATTTAACGGCATAACCCTTGTATTACAAGTTATTGAAAGCGGGGTGAAAAGGACTTGTCGACAACACAGATGCTAAAAGGAATTATTGAAGGGTGTTTGCTAGCCATTATTAAAAATAAAGAAGTATATGGATATGAGCTGGCTGAAAAGCTTGAAAGCTATGGTTTTCATTCCTTTAGCGAGGGGACGATTTATCCATTGTTAATGAGGATGCAAAAGGAAGAATTGGTTACTTCAACATTGAAAAAATCTACTGCTGGGCCTAAAAGAAAATATTACTCGCTTACACCAAAAGGTGAAGCAGAATTAGAATTGTTTATTGAGCGATGGAGGTACTTACAAAACAATGTAAATAGGGTTTTGAACAATGAATCCAACACAAATTTATCAAAAGGAGATGGGACGCTTGAATGAATTAAAACTCTCAAATGAAAGTAAAGCATTTTTAGAGAATTTACGCCTCTATTTATTTTCTAGTGGGAAAAACTCAGATGAAATAGAAGAAGTTGTGGAAGAATTGAAAGTTCATTTATTAGAAGCGGAAAAAAATGGGAAGCCCATTGATAAAATTATTGGAAAATCACCGAAAGAATATATGGAGATGGTTTCTAAGGAAATGAGCATTGACTTTCGAAGTTGGATTCAATACATTTGTCTAATTATTTTTGGATCATTTTCTTTTACAATCTTCCCTGATTTATTAGAAGGGAACCTTTCCTATTCTGTGTTAGAGATTGTTGGATATATTGTAATTGGAACCATATTTATAATTTCTATCTTTGGTGGATTTAAATATATTTCCACAACTAATCAACCTTCAAAAATTCAAGGTATTATATTATTTATAATAATGTTACTGCCCCTTTTCTTGTTTATTGGTTTAATTTACTTAAATCAAACCATTCATACTCCTATTATTCATTTTGGCAATACAGCAAGCGTGATTATAGGTGTTATTACAGCATTATTTATTATTGGCATGTCTATTTGGTCAAAAACGTGGATTTTCATTATTTCTTTAGGATTGTTGATAGTACCAGAATATGTATTGAGCTTTACACCATTAAAATATGAAACACAACTAATTATTAGCACATTGATAACCTTTGCTGGGTTTTCTATATACCTTTGGGTATCGAATAAAATAGCAAAGAATTAAACATTTTTCATAAATTGGGCGCAAGGATTGAATATCGAAAAAAACTCAGTAATATGATCGTTAAGAATAAAGTATTGCACTTAAGAACCGATCTACTAGAGCAAGAAGCCTAATGTCTCTGAATGAAAATGGAGGCATTAGGCTTTTATTTCTTCGGATTTTAATAGAAGCTATTTCATTTCTCGCTTATAAAAAAAATTAGCTTAATTTTGAGATCACAAAACACCTTTTCACTTGTTTAAACTCTTCGTATGCTTTTTCATACTCTTTCATCGGATGAATATTTGTTTTTTAGTTTTATTAATCGGTTTAGAACAAAGATAAGCCAAAACTATTGTATTAATAAATTTACATAAGGATAGGTGAAAAATAAAACAAGCATTAATACTCTCTGTCTACTACGAGATAGGGAGTATTTGGTGCTTGTTATAGCTTTAAGAAGATACGATCTACTGTTTTTGCTGTTTCAGCGTCATATATTCCAATAATGGTATGACACGAACCACATGTTAATAAATGAACCGTTTGGTCTTTATTTTGGAGATTAACGGGTACTAAATGTAACTTATTGACAACATCTTTTTCGCACTTTGGACATAAAGCAGAACTCATCATATTTCACCTCAATTTAACTATTTTTATTTAAGCTTACTAGCTTCATAATACTTGTAGCAGCAAAAGCGGAACAAACAACAATCAGAATTTTCCCGATGTTAAGATCATTTATTCCTAACAAGCATAGAGAAACAATGGAGATGACACATAGTACTAACAAAATTCCATAAAAGTATTTCATTACTGTATCGACCTTTCTATTTTTAGTGGAAAAAATGATTTAGATTCATTTAAGGTATTATTTTTTAGAAGTAAAACTTTGTCACCAAGTTGATTAATTAGACTCTCTGAATGTGTAACCATTATGATTGCACGTTGCGAAATGGAAACATATTCTTTAAGCATAAGGATCACGTTTTTCACGGATTCTTGATCCCATGAAGAAAAAGGTTCATCGAGGAAAACAATTTCTGGATTCCTTGCTAAATTTCCGATAAAAAAAAGTTTATTACGCATACCAAGTGAATATTCTTCCACTGGTTTATCAAGTGAATCTATCATATGGAGTTTCTCAGCCCATTTGTAAATACGATCCCAATAGCCCGAATGATCTTTCACTAACCATAAATTTTCTATTAACTTCAAATTCTCTCGCCCAGTTAGAATGTTATATAATAAAGGGGAATCTGGAATATAGGCAATCCTTTTTTTATATTCCTTCAAATCGGAAACTTTCTCTCCTTTTAGAAAAAGCTCACCATCAAATTCAACTAATCCTGATAATACTTTTAGCAAGGTAGATTTACCAGCACCATTATTCCCTTTTATTACACTAATTTCCCCAGCATTAAAATTAAAATGAATGTTCTTAAGAATGTTTTCTTCTTTACAATATCCAAATGAAATATTTTCTAGCCTTAATATGGTATTACTAGACATTTACGAAATTTCCTCCTATTAATAAGAGTAAATTTAATAAAAAAAGTGTTGAGCAAAAAACTATACTTACTTTCTTTGAAAAACCGATAAAATTTATAAGCCCGGCAAATAATATTCGAAGGCTCCATATGTTAATGAATAGAGAAATACCAATAATGAATATACGAGTCAAATTATTCTCGTAATAAAAGAGTAAGTTTACACCAATGGAACTAAAAAGAAAATTTAAAGTATTATACGTTAATATTAGTGTATAAAATTTACTAATCTTTAAGGAAGGGTGAAAAAAGATTAATACTAATAAATAAACCAGAGACAGAAAAAAATTAAAAATTAGATAGAATGGGACAGATAGTGCAGTAATGAACGCAAAAGTTAAAAACAAATTACTATTTTGTAAATCTGGAATCATTTGATAAAGAATGCAAGTAACAAAGAACATACCAACAATTAGAATAATGATATTTTTTAATATGATACTTCTATTCGTAATGACCTCTTTATCCTGTGAAAAAAAGTGGGTAGGATTTAACCACAAGTTCATTTTCATTCCCTCCTAAAGTTTTACATGACTTATGAAATCCTCTATTAAACTTGCTATAAATAATAAAAAGAAAGCAATAAATAATAGAGTTAGCCCGTCAGATAAAGTCAATCGAAAAAAATTTTTTGGAATTTTATTACGAAAATAGTTGAACATAAAATTTCCAGAAAAGCTACCGACTACCGCACATGAAATCAAGGCTACCAGCTCAACAAACATATGAGGTAATAATCCATTAAATAATAGAGTAACCGTATGTTCAGTAAGAGCAATATGAATAACATTACCAATAATGTATCCATTAGATCCGATCACGAGGATCGGAATAACCCCGCAAGACATTAGTCCACCAAATATTAATAGCAATCCTACCTTAAGATTATTGATAAAAATATCCATGTAATTTGCGCTAACAGGTTGAAAATGATGGTTATTTTCAGGGTGAAAAAATACGCCCGAAACAACTCCTAAAAGAAATATGAGAAAGAATAAAACATATAAATGTCCCCAGTTTTTAATTAATCGAGTAACAAGTTTCAAAATATTCTCCTTTCCAGCTTGTACAGACCTTTGTTAATTATCTTTTTTGATACAGTTAGATAAATGAGTGAAGGTAAAAAAATAGCTACAAAGTATATGATATGAATAAAAGGAATGTATTGATAAAAAGGAAAGAAAATATTTAAAAAACTAAAAATCAATGCAGGGATTAAGATAATATACCTCGGGACACTTTGAGAACGAATATGTAATTCCTTTTCTTCATATGTACTGCCCACTTCTTGAATATCATCAAAATTAAATTTGGCATAATAGGGCGCCATATATAGTTGAATCATCGGTGAAATGAAATACATGATCAATAAAATACCCATTAAGAGAGTTATAGTAAGTAAATTGAAATTTTTGGTATACAGTAAAAGAAAACAAGAAAATGCAAAACTAATGACCATAGGAATCATCAATACGGCACGAAGCAATCTTATTTTTGCTTCGAATAATTGTTGAATACCTATGGGTGAGGAACGAATAAATTCAATATTCTTTCCTTCAGAACTTAAGAAAAAGATCTGAGGGAATTCACTAACAATATCATAACAGTGCATGATCATAATCATTGTATTGAAAAGTAGCATTAGTGCAATAAACATTGGATCATTGGTCATGTTTACTCCAATTCCGAGTAATATCCCTAAATAAAAGAAAGATTCAAAGGTATAAAAAATGATTGAAAAAACCCCAGGTGAAATAATCCATCGACTCTTATTAAGGATGATCAGTTCCTTATGTAAGATTGCATTGTGATTTCGATTAAACAATTTGTTAACGATTTTCGTATAAATATATAAGTAATCATAATGAAATAATGATTTTTTTATGGATTGGTTATCCCCATAAACAGGTGTAAAGTACTTTAATAAGTAAAGCAGTATCACTATTACAACGATTCCTAATATGTAAGAAAAGACATTTTCTGATTTGATAAATGATGTGATAAACGTATAAATAGAGAATTGATATATCTTGTTAATGAATTGAATGAGAAATAAAATAAACTCATTTTTAAATATGCCTAAGAGTGATTCATAAAATTGATCGTTCATAAGTTGATCGAAATGATGGAAATGGGCTCTAAAAGTTTTAATGATAAAGGCAAATGTATGACTAATCAAAAATCCAAAAGACATAAATAAACAAGCATTGAGTAGATAAATCATAAAACGAATAAAACCAATTTTCTTCTGAATCTTATAAATTTGATAGCGGCCCCAACAGATATTTCCAAGTGTAAACATGAAGGCCATTGATAAAATGATGACAATAGAAAATAAAAGAAAAGAAAAAACAGATATTGACATTAACCAATAAAGGAAGATCAGTATGGATAGTAGAAACCCAACATTTTGAAAAATAAACCATATCATCTCTTCTGCTATTAGCAGGAAAAAGATCTCTTTATTATTTAATGGTGAAAGAGATAAAAGGTCTCCGTAAATGGGAAAATGTGTTCTTTTATAAGCCAATACCCCGTTTAGTAATGAAATAAATAACAATAATAATAGAATAAAAAGGACAATGATATCACGATATTCAACCATATAAAAAAGATATTTATGATAGAAAAAATAAACTGCCACAATAGAAAGAAATGTAAAAATTAGATTTTTAATTATTAGGATAGAACTTATTCTTTTTATATATGGAATTTTTTTGATAATGGCAGAAAAATCTTTTTCCAATCTCATTGTTAAGAATAATTGTAAGAGGGGAATCATATGTGGAAACATAAAAACACTCCGATTTGAAGATTTACATAGTAGAAGGTGAAATGAATATCATTTCACCTTCTAACTTTTTTACCAAGCTACAAAGGCTTTAGTACCTCTTTTTCTTAATTCAGCTAATAGGAAGGCCTTTAAAGTCTCTCTTCCTGCTGCGGCAATTAGTCCTAATCCACCGGAAAGGAAACCTCCAAGTATTCCAATAATAATACTTGCAGCAGCACCTAGATTTAAGTACCAAGCAACAGCACTTCCTACTACGGAAGGTACGCCAAATTCTTTCGCAAGATCAGCGATTGGAAGGGTTCCTAATAAAGCAAAGTAACCAAGCATAATAATTGCAGTTGCTGTAAGTAATACAGGAACCTTAATCACATTTAGACGGTTTGACATAATATTCACCTCCTTTCAAGTATCAGATTTTTTCCTTTTTTTGGCTTCTGATAGTTAAATAATAACAAGCAATAAAAATTTTACAATACAGAATTATACAAAAAATTACAAAATAATCATTTTTACCTAATTTTTATTAACTTGCATTTTTGCAATAGTAATTTAAAACTATTTTATTTCATTCAAAATACCTATCTATTTTTTAATAATCTTGTTTTATTCTACTTTTTGTATATATACCTATTATTTTGATTTAATTGGATATATTGACAGTAATTTTTTTGTAATAATAATATGGTATTGTAAATTATTGTAACTTTTTTATTATTGAAATACTTGAGCACTTTAAACAAAGGGGATAACGTGTATGGAGGTAAAATACCAAATCAAAGCAAGGAAGAAGTGGATTATCTTTGGGATAATCACCATTATCGTCATAGTGGCTGCTCTGAATATCGTGCTATTACAAAAAAAGCCAGCTAAAGCTAATGACTTAAGTTTTGTCAGTGTGATAGAAAAAGAGATGAGCACCACGAAGTTAATTGCTGGAAAAGTGGTTCCAGGGGCTATGGAAACCATTTATGCAGACCCAACAAAAGGGAAAGTGAAGGAGATTTTTGTTCAAGAAGGGCAGGAAATCACGAAGGGTCAAAAGCTTTTTTCTTATGATGATTCGGAACTCTCTTTTGAAATGAAGCAGTTAGAGATTGACAAGAAAACCAGTCAAATGCGCTCTGAACAAGTCAATGAAAAAATGAACTCTTTAAGAAAAGAAATAAATAAAGCAAAGGAAGCTGAAAAAAACAACCAAAATGCTGAGCTTAATGCGCAACTTAAAGAAACAACAAAGAATTTAGAAGCACAATTAAAAGACTTAGAGTTTGAGAAGGAAAGCATGGAGTTGGAAAAAGAAAAAATCAAATTACAAGAAGAACAGTTACATAAGAAACAAAATGATTTAATTGTTTACAGCAATACTGCAGGTATTGTTCAGAAAGTTGCGAAAGATGGTGAACAAAGTTTTTCCAGCACTACAGAGGGACAAGGTAACCCGATCGTGCAAATTGTTTCAAAAGAGCCGTATCAAATACAAGGACAATTAAGTGAATTACAAAAGGGTCAAATAGTGCCGAATCAACCTATAAAAGTTACTTCAAAGGCTGTTGCAGATAAAAGTTGGACGGGGAAAATCATAGAAGTCAGTGAATACCCACTAGCACAAGAATTAGTTCAAAGTGCTGCTGGTGCAGATGGATCACAAAATATTTCTTACTATAATTTTAAAGGTATTCTGGATTCCCAGGAAGGATTATCACCTGGTTATCATGTAACGATACAAGTGATTCAATCGGCAAAGACCAGGATGTCCATTCCCCGTAGTTGTATTAAAGAGGATGAAGACTCTCAGTTTGTCTATGTCCTGGATGAGAACAAACTGCGGAAACAACAAGTAACAACCGGAATAGAAGATGGTAAATGGACCGAAATCCTTACTGGCCTAAAAGTTGGTGACAAAGTAGTCAAAAATCCATCCGATCAGTTATCCGACGGAATGGAAGTGAATTAAGGGATGATAAGTCTAAAGAATATTTTTAAGTCATACACACAAGGGGACCTTGATGTTCCAGTACTTCACGATATCAATATTGAGATCAATAGGGGCGAATTTGTTTCGATTATGGGCCCATCTGGATCTGGAAAATCAACATTAATGAATATTATAGGATGTATTGATCGACCTACATCAGGGGAGTATGTATTAAATGAATTAAATATATTAGAATCTGACGAAAAAAAGCTATCGATGATACGTAATCAATTCATTGGATTTGTATTTCAACATTTTCATTTACTTCCCAGATTGACCGCATTGGAGAATGTGGAATTGCCACTCATCTATGGGGGAATTAGTAAAAAAGAAAGGCGGAAACGTGCGCAGGAAGTGTTGGCTAAAGTAGGGCTTGCAGATAGGATGGATCATTTACCTAATCAACTTTCAGGTGGACAAAAGCAACGTGTTGCAATCGCTCGAGCTATTGCAACAAATCCATCATTTATTTTAGCGGACGAACCGACTGGGGCACTTGATTCAAGGTCAGGAGAGCAAATCATGAATATTTTTACTCAGTTGAATAATGAAGGTACAACCATTATTATGGTGACACATGAGGAAGAGGTGGCGGCTTACACCCCACGCTGCATTTTACTTAGAGACGGTAGAATAACTTCTGACATGAAGAGGGTATTCACATGAGTTGGATGGAAAGTATAAAATTTGCTCTCTCATCGATTCTTGCCCATAAATTACGATCAGCCTTAACGATGTTAGGAATCATTATTGGAGTAGGGAGTATTATTACCATAGTGGCCATAGGTCAAGGAGGCGAAGCAGCGTTAAAATCTCAATTTGCTGCTTCAGGTAATAATACCATTGAAATTAACTTCATTCCCGATTCAGACGATCCGTTTGCAATGACAACCGATCAGCTTCCCGTTTTTACAGAGGATAATATTTTTCAACTTAGAAAAATTCCTGAGGTTAAACACGTCATAACGACAAATAGTTCGATGGAGATGTTAACGGTAAATGAACAATCTATAAGTACACAAGTTTTGGGTGTGACCGATGAATATTTTGCTGTAAATTCTATTGAAATGAAAAGGGGAAGGAAGCTGAATGAGGCTGATTTTTCTCAATCAAATAATGTAATTATGATCAATGAAGGGGCAGCACAGGAATTATTTAAAGATAGTAAAATCATTGGTCAGATTCTTGAAATTAAAGGACAGCCTTTTGAAGTGATCGGTGTTTATAAATCGGCAGGTGGACTGTTTGGATTAAGTACTCCAGAAATAATTATGCCGTTAACCCTTTGGCCTGTATTATATGGAACGGATGATATTCAAAGTGTTACTTTACAAGTGAAAGATATTAACCAACTTGAACTTGCTGGTACAAAAGCAGCTAAAATGTTAAACGATGCTAAATCCCCAGAGTTGGAAGGAAAGTACGAGGTTTTAAACCTTGAAGAACTACAAAAGAGTATTGCAGGGGTTACAAAAATAATGACTATGATTATTGGTGGAATAGCAAGTATTTCCTTACTGGTTGGTGGAGTAGGGGTTATGAATATCATGCTTGTATCGGTAACGGAGAGAACGAGAGAAATTGGTATTCGGAAAGCACTGGGAGCTACACGGGGTAATATTTTACTTCAATTTCTAATTGAGTCCATGATGCTTACTCTTTTTGGAGGAACTATAGGAATCACTCTTGGTGCAGCAGGTGCATATTTAGTTTCGTTTATTGCGAAATGGCCATCACTTGTTTCGATTGAGGTTATTATTGGCGCTATTTTGTTCTCCATTATTCTGGGAATCATTTTTGGAATCATGCCAGCCAATAAAGCCGCTAAAATGGAACCGATTGATGCATTAAGATATGAATAAGCAAACAGGGGATTCATAAATCTGTATTTCTTTAACGTTTTGTTTCAAGCCAGTTTTATCTACAGTAGTAGCGTGCAGGAGGAAACAAAAATATAATAATGCTTACGGTTGGTTACAATTTGGAAATTAATATTCGTTCTGCACCCCAGCCCACGAAATGATAATGAGTATATGTTTTAAGGCTCTTTTCACTTTGGTGGAAAGAGCTATTTTTATAGGATAAGAGTATCAATCATTGTAGATTTATTTTTGTGTAACAATCTATATTTCTTAAATACATATTCTAAAAAAATTTTTGACTAACAAATAGTGATCATGTATAATTTATACACAAACGCTTTAACGCTTAAAAGCGTTTTAGTAAAAAAGTAAATAGATACCTACAGTAAAAGTAAAAATGTCATTAGCAGCCAATAGAGACCGGATGGAAGCTGAAAATCCGGGCGATGGCATTATTGAAATACAGCTGTCTTAAAAGGGTATGTTTTGAAAGAGGGCAGGGAGATATTCTTGCCAATTAGGGTGGTACCGCGGAAAACCTTTCGTCCCTAACGACGAGGGGTTTTTTTGTAATTTAAGAATGTAAGTTTTTTTTTGAGAATGGTCCAGCGTAAGCTTGGCATCGCTTGACCGAAAGCGTTAGCTAATGAGAAGAGGTCGTACGCCGCTAAGCAGGGGGCTTACGCTTTTCTATTGTCTTTATTGTAATTTAGGGGGAAAAAGAATGATTCAATCACAAAAGGTACTAAAAATTCACCCGATTGAAGCAGCATGTATAACGGCTCTTTTAATCGGGATGATTGGATACTTAATCATTAGCGTGAAAGTAATTCCACATATTGCTATTATGGCTGGAATTGTACTTCTACTATTATATGGAACAGTTAAAAGAGTTAGCTTTAGAGATTTAGAAGGTGCGATGGCGGAAAGTGCTAAGTCAGGGATTAATGCCGTCATGATTTTCTTTTTTATAGGAATGCTAATCAGCAGCTGGATGGCAAGCGGGACTATCCCAACATTTATCTATTTAGCGGTTGAGTTAGTATCGGGGAAATTTTACTATGCTATTGTTTTTACGGTGACAGCCATTATCGGTTTAAGTATTGGTAGTTCCCTTACTACGGCAGCAACATTAGGTGTTGCTTTTGTCAGTGCGAGCAGTGCACTAGATATATCTCCAGTAATTACAGCCGGAGCGGTTGTATCAGGAGCCTTTTTTGGAGATAAGATGTCGCCGTTATCAGATACAACGAATCTTGCATCGAGTGTAGCGGGTGCAGATTTATTTGAGCATATAAAAAATATGTGCTGGACGACCATTCCAGCGTTTATTCTTTCATTTATTCTATATTTAATCCTTTCTCCGGATAAAACGGATCAAAGTATCCATCAAGTGGCCATCGTAAAAGAAGGATTACAAAATTTGAATCTTGTTCACTGGTACTCACTCATTCCAATGGTCATTCTTGCTGTCCTAGCTGCCAAAAAAGTGCCAGCAATAGCTACTTTGTCTGCGGGAACCTTATCTGCTCTTTTCATCTCCTTGTGGATCAATAGTGGAGTAGATTTAAATGGCCTGTTGGAGTTACTTTATTCCGGTTATAAATCTGAAACCGGCATTAAGGAAGTTGACTCTATGCTGTCAAGGGGTGGCATGGAAAGTATGATGTTTAGCATATCCGTCATTCTACTTGCACTTAGTATGGGTGGGCTTCTTTTTAGGCTTGGCATTATTCCAGCTTTACTTTCGGTTGTGCAAAACTTGTTATCTCGAGTTTCCGTGTTAATTTGCTCTACAGCCAGTATGGCCATTGCGGTTAATTTTATTCTAGGGGAACAGTACCTGTCTATTCTTTTACCTGGTAATGCTTTTAAGGAGCACTTTAAAAGGGCTGGTTTGAAACCAAAGCATCTTTCAAGGGTTCTTGAGGATGCTGGAACAGTAGTAAATCCCCTGGTGCCATGGAGTGTCTGTGGTGTATTTCTAGCTACAGTTCTTGGGGTCTCTGTGGTTGAATTTGCACCGTATGCATTCTTTTGCTTACTTTCACCGTTAATTACAGTCATTTTTGGGTTTACAGGTATAACACTTCCTAAAACTTCGACAAAACCTCATTCCAATCATATACCTATACGTAGGAGTTACAAATCATAAGAAGTCATGTCAATCTCCCAATGCATTTAGGATGATGATTTCTTCTGAGGCTGTATAATCTGGGCTACCTTAGTATGCAGGAGTCAGATATACAGCCTCTTTTTTTTATTCAATAACCCCGAACTCCGTAATCATTACATCTGATTTGACGTTTACTTTTAAGTTTGAATAGCCTGTTTGTTCCCATGTTTTAAAGTCAAATTTTCTTGTTCTGCTTTTGACAAAGTGTCCCAATCCAACAGGATCGATCCCTTTTTCTTGAAATCTCTTTATTAATTTGGTACATTCTCTCTCAATAATCTCATTAAGTGCCTTTTCTATTTCTTTAATTTCCTTCGGTGTTACTTTTGCACCTGAGTACTCAATTAAAATTGCTCGAACTTTAATGTTTATTCCTACAGTTAACGGCTTCCTGGAAATCAGCCGCATTTTATATTTTGACCGAATGCTTTCTACGGCGGCTCTTTCCGATTTCATATCTACTTTAAAAGTCCCTTTGCTATAGTTATCAACTAGGAGTTTGAAAAAAAACATTTGTTTAGCGGGTAACGTATCGACAACTCGATCTCCTTTAAAAAGGCTTATGCCACTAATTTCAATTTTGTTTTTTCCAATACTCCTAATTGTAGGTAGGTAAGCGGTTTTCCCTTTTTGATAATAGGAAGATAAAAAAAGGTGAAGATTGGTTTTTGGTACATCTCTCGTTTTGATGTTCTGGCGGATAAGATTGGATAAATAAATAGCATTGCCTCTTTTGCTATAGTTTCCTTCCAGTATTTTTTTTGATGGTCCTTCCGTTACGGCTAGATAAAGATCTGTCCCAATACTGGCATCGCGTTGAAAGGCATCGATGATATCAACTATCCCCTTTTTGGCCATTTTTTCACCAAAAAGGACAATTTCAAGACTCCCAGTTACAATGGGATCTGAAGACTGTCTTTGTACATCCCTTAAAAAATCTCTGCTTAAATTGGAGGAAGCAGTAAAGAGATTATTTTGGACGGTTTTTTCGGGTAAATAAACAGGAACTAAAGCGGTCCCGCGCACTTTTTTATCAATGTAATCATAGCCAGCTCCTGTTTCCAGATTTACATCATCCAATATTTCCTTTTCTACACATCCTGTAGCAAAAACAATGATTATAAGTAAGACCCATAGTTGCACTTTTTTCATTTTTTCTTCACCTTTTTAACAAGTAAGACTAGACAAAAGAGAAAAGGGATGTACCCGATATTTAAGAAAAACGAAATTTGACCGGTATAATCCACTAATGTATTAATTTGTTCACGTGTTTTAAAAAAATTAATGGCAATCAGACAGGCAAAGGAAATGAGGAGGACCCCCTTTTTTTGTTTTAAATGTACCACTCTTTTTAAAAGGCGGCTGGCACACCATAGTGCAATGCAAAAGTTAGGAAGAATGATAATAGTCCAATTGGCAATTCCTATATACTCAAATCTTTCCACAAACGGCATATGTACTGCCTTCCACATTGTCAGCGTAGGCCAAACATGTTTTTGAAGTTGACCTTCTGAAAAATAGGCAAAGGTAATAATGGTTATTAACGTATACAAAAATGTAGTATACAAGATACCAAGATGGGCCCATTTTTTTGATCGTTGCGGATCCTTGATATAAGGATATAAAAATAACAAAATTTCATAACCAAGATAGGTTAATGACATTTTATATCCGGACATTAATAAATCTTTTACAGAATGATCAAAAATGGGTAATAAGTTTTTAAAATCCGTATAAGGTAAAGTGAATAAAAAGATGAAATTTAAATAAAGGGGGAGAATGACCCCAAAAAAGGCAATACCGGTTACGGTTCTAAAGCCTCCAAAAATGATATAAATGGCCAAGATACAATAAGCAAGAGAATACCAAAAGGTACTAAGGTCAGGAAACATCCATACTTGTATTACCTCTATAAAAGATCTAAGTATATTGACAGCCACAAGGCTGAAATAGAATATAAATGGGAAAGTCAATATTTTGCCAAGTTTTTTTCCGAACACAAATGTATGGGCGGATAACAAGTCTCCATTAGTTGTTTCACTTATTTTATACATCATCCAAAGAATAATATGGAGGATCAAACCCGTAATTAAAACGGAAATCCATGCATCATACCCTGCATATTGTGCAATAATTCGCTGAAAACCAAGTACTCCAATCCCTACTTGCATGGTATGGAGTAGAAAAAATACTAAAAAGGGTGAAATTTTTCCTTTTTCAGGCACTAATTGTTCCATGTTTATTCCTCCGTAAACTATTCGTCTATATCTTTGTTCCGATTTTTAGTACCTGATGTATGACGAAAGGGGAACTTTGGCCTCATATATTGTGGCCTTTGGGATTGCTTGCTGAATGGGAGCCTGATAAGCGCATCCTTCATATCAGTCACTCTTGGTGGAAATAATGGATCTAAAAATGGACGATTGAGTGAAGTTAGCCTAATCAAATGAGTGAGTAAAAAACTAAAACAAATTAATATTCCCAAAAGCCCCCAAAGTTCGGCAAATAACAAAAAGGGAAAGCGCAACAAACGAATAGCATTACCCATTTTATAGACAGGTGTGGTAAATGACGCAAGTGCTGCTAAAGCGACAATAATTAAAAGGACATTACTGGTTAGCCCCGCTTCAACGGAGGCGGTACCAATCACGATCCCTCCTACGATACCAATGGTTTGGCCGACTTTTGTGGGCAAGCGAGCTCCGGCTTCCCGCAGCAATTCGATCGTTAGCTCAAGAAAAAGGGCTTCTAAAATAGGCGGTAGCGGTATTTCCCGACGTGAGGTCACCAGAGTATTTAATAAATCCTTTGGGATTAACTCGTAATGATAAGATAATGTGGCCACATAAATCGGCGTAATTAATATGGAAAATGCAACGGCAAAAAGCCTAATTAAGCGAAAAAAGGACGATAAAATCCAGTTAAGGAAATAGTCCTCAAAAGAACTAAAAAATTCAACCAATGTGGTAGGGGTAATTAAAGCATGTGGAGATCCATCCACAATAATCGCAATTTTCCCCTCTGCCAGTACAGCAGCTACTCGATCTGGTCGCTCCGTATCTAAAAGTTGTGGAAACGGAGAGTTTTTATTATCTGAGATGAGCTGAACAATATAAGAACTATCGGTAATGGCATCGAATTCTACATTTTTGATTCGTTCCATCAAGGTTTTAACATTCTCAGGATTTGCGATATTTTCAAGATATAAAATGGCGACTTTTGTTTTTGATATGGTACCAAGTGTTACTTCTTTTTTTATAAGCTCTTTTACAGGAAGCCGTTTTCGAAGAAGATTAATGTTTTGATCAAGCGACTCTACAAATGCTTCCTTTGGTCCGATAACACTAAATTCAACCTCAGGTGTTGTGATGTTTCGGACGATTTCTTTTTGGGCGGCTAAAAAAGCAAAGTTAGAATCATCTGATTCTAGGGTTAATAATACATAGCCGTTAAATAATTTCTGTTCAATTTCATTTTCATCGTTGCTAATTTGTACATCTGCAATAGCAACGATTTTTTTTACATCTTCAATTTTTTCGAGCGGTTTTTCCAACAAAAAAGGAAGAGCATCATTCTGGAGAATACTCTCATCAATTAGTGTGGTTATGAAAGATATCGTAAATTTTTTGTTTGTTACCTGATTAATATAGGATACATGTGTATAATCTTGAGATTGCTTTAGGTATTTTTCTGTTTCCGCTTTTTTCCCCTCTTTTTTTTGTTGCTTAAAAAGCCACCTCATTTCAATCACCGCCATTAACCTTTTACTTTATCTTTTCCTAAAATGGAATAATTATGTTTTTTTCATTGAAGGGATGTCATGGGATAAAAATTGGCAATTGAAAACCATTTGGTCTTTGTATTTCTTATCAATGGGGGATAAAGAATAGTTCTAAGAGGTGAAAGAAAGTGACTGTGATTACTACCTTTAAAGAGAAAAGACGTGAAAAGCAGATTAAATACGAACGATCTGTTCTACGGGATTTATCGATCCAGACATTGAAAGAGCGGGTACAACAGTATTTTGGTTCAACAAGAATTTCTTCCGCATTTATTATAAATACAGGGATTGAAGAAGCTTGTTATGATGTTGCACTTGAGGCTTATTTGTTAGGGGCAAAGTTTAGCAAATTTGGTTATTATGGGGAAGATATAGAATCCGTACGTATGCGCTGTTATAAAGAAGAAAAGCATTTAGTGGATACGTTATTCAATTTTTTATTATTTTGGGGCAATGGGGAGGAAGGGGTTATGAGTGAATCCTTGTACTATCTTTGTGAACAATATGTTCAGGTTTGGTGGAGAGAAGGATATGAAAAAGGCTATCGACGTTACAAGCTGCGTCTTCATTAACTGAAAATCAGGTTGCCCTGACACTAATATTGGCTGTCTCCTCATTCATTTCTTTCTGTTCTAAAATTTTTCCTTGTCCCATATAGTTTATTGAACAGGGACGAGCGGGAAGGAATGATTTGGGGTGTTAAATAGCAGATTAAAAATCATCTTATTTTCGGCTGGTTTGTTGGCATTATTTCTGATTTTGCAATATGACTTTACCGAAAATGACTCTTGGGAATCATGGAATCTTCCATTGTCAGGAAAAATTATTTTATTGGATGCAGGGCATGGCGGTCCCGACGGTGGGGCGGGTTCTGGTAAAACGCTTGAAAAAGACATAGCCTTGTCAATTACTTTAATGGTTAGAGATTATTTGCAGGAACAAGGTGCTCTTGTGGTGATGACAAGGGAAACGGATACGGATTTGGCAGACCCTGATACTAGAGGCTATAGCAGAAGAAAAGTGGAAGATTTAAAAAAGAGGCTAAAAATGATTAATAATAAAGAAAACGATTTTTTTGTTAGCATCCATTTAAATGCCATTCCTTCCTCACGGTGGAGTGGAGCTCAAACATTTTATGCCCCTTATCATAAGGAAAATGCTCGAGCGGCTAAATTTGTCCAAGATGAATTAAGAAAAAATCTGGAGAACACTCATCGGAAAGCTAAACCGATTAATCAAGTTTACATTTTAAAACATGCGAAAAAGCCAGGGGTATTAGTAGAGGTTGGTTTTTTGTCTAATCCTACGGAAAGAGAAAATTTGAAAAAGAAAGAGTATCAGGAAAAAGTTGCAGCCTCCATTTATAAAGGGATTTTGCGATATTTTACAAATGAAAAGGAATTAAAAGAAACCGATTAAAGGACGGAAGGCAGAAGTGCCTTCCATTTTTTTAGGGGAAGAAATTCTATTTTCTAGTGCAAATCCTTATCACTAATCGCTTTCACTCTGCCATACGATCAGGCCAACATCGGATCGCCTTGGGTTCTCCGTTTTCTTATAACTCATTCGAGGTACATGGCTAAACGCTACTGAGTAAGGTGTATGCGCCTACGTCGATGATTTTGGTGTGATTCAAATAACTGTATCTATGTCGACTTATGGTATACTTAAATATGGAAACGAATTCAATGAGGCGAGGTGTTTTTGCAATGTTAACAGAAAGCAGAGTACGTGAGATTCTCGGAAGTCTTAAAGAGCCATTTTTACATAAATCGTTAGCTGAAATAAATGCAATAGAAGAAATTAAAATAAAAGAAGAAAAGAATCATGTCAGTGTAAAAATAGGAATTGCACGGACTGGGACAAGTGAACAGTTGCAATTGCAAACTCAGATTGTCAATTTATTAAAAGAGGCTGGGGCGGCAACAGTCGGTATTCGATTCTCTCAGCTCTCAGATGAGGTTCTAGCAGCGCATCGGCATGCGGAGCCTGAAAAGGAGGAAAATCTTCTTAACTCTAAAACCACAACCTTCATAGCGATTGCCAGCGGAAAAGGAGGAGTTGGAAAATCAACCGTATCGGTAAACCTTGCTGTTGCATTGGCACGCCTTGGAAAAAAGGTTGGGTTGATTGATGCGGATATTTATGGTTTCAGTGTACCAGATATGATGGGAATTACTAAACGTCCCGTTGTTCGCGGCGAAAAGATTATTCCTGTGGAACGCTTTGGTGTTCAAGTAATCTCTATGGGCTTTTTTGTTGAGGATAATTCCCCAATTATTTGGCGTGGCCCTATGCTAGGAAAAATGCTAAACAGCTTCTTTAATGAAGTCGAATGGGGCGAAATCGATTATTTACTTTTAGACTTGCCGCCAGGAACAGGGGATGTGGCTCTGGATGTTCACAGTATGTTGCCGTCATGTAAGGAAATTATTGTAACAACTCCTCATCCAACAGCTGCTTTCGTAGCTGCCCGTGCAGGGGCCATGGCTGTGAAAACAGATCATGAAGTATTGGGCGTTATTGAAAATATGGCATACTTTGAAAGTAAATTAACTGGAGAACGGGAATATGTATTTGGCCGAGGCGGTGGAGATAAGCTTGCCGAAGAACTAAATACCGAAGTCCTTGGGCGTCTACCATTGAACCAGCCAGATTGGAATGATGAGGACTTTGCACCATCCATTTATCAAGAAGATCATCCACTGGGGAAAATTTATTTAGACATTGCTGAAAAAGTAATCGGACGTTTAAAAAAATAACGAGAAAAAATCCTCTTCCATTTGGGAAGAGGTCAGACTGTCGACAAAATCCTTTTTTAAAGGATTTTGTCGACATTTTTTGTATAATTATGTCATAGAATATCGAGGTGATATTGAAATGCTTACTAAAAATACACAAGTAAATCGAGATCAATTAGA
>NZ_JAAFZF010000089.1:0-4071 GCF_010614825.1 Neobacillus sedimentimangrovi | reverse complement strand
GGATATCGTTGGGTAGTCGATATAGACTTAGAGAAATTCTTTGACAAGGTGAATCACGACAAACTGATGGGGATCTTGGCGAAAACGATCAAAGATCGAATTCTACTGAAGTTAATCCGCCGGTATCTTCAATCAGGCGTGATGATCAATGGAGTAGTAATGGAAACGGACATGGGAACGCCTCAAGGCGGCCCACTCAGTCCACTTTTATCAAACATCATGCTTCATGAATTGGATAAGGAGCTGGAGAAACGTGGACATAAGTTAGTTCGGTATGCGGATGACTGTAACATCTATGTGAAAACAAAGAAAGCAGGAATTCGTGTCATGAACTCCATTACTAACTTTATTGAGAAGGAGTTAAAACTCAAGGTAAATAAAGAGAAATCGGCGGTTGACCGTCCTTGGAAACGGAAGTTTCTCGGTTTCAGCTTCACATTCAATAAGGCTCCAAAGGTACGGATTGCGAACGAAAGTGTGAAACGTTTGAAGAACAAGATCCGTGAAATTACATCAAGGTCGAAACCGTATCCAATGGAGAAAAGGATTGAGAAACTGAACAAGTATTTAATGGGATGGTGTGGATATTTTGCATTAGCAGACACAAAGAGTATCTTTGAAGATTTGGATGGCTGGATTCGACGAAGACACCGGATGTGTTTATGGAAAAACTGGAAGACCTCAAAGACCAGGATACGCAACCTCATAAAACTAGGAGTTCCTGAATGGAAAGCTTATGAATGGGGGAACAGTCGTAAAGGTTATTGGCGAATCTCAAAAAGTCCCATATTACACAGAACCCTTGGAAACTCCTATTGGAGTAACCAAGGGCTTAAAAGTCTACAGAAACGTTATGAATTCTTGCGTCATTTATCTTGATTGAACAGCCGTATACCGAACGGTACGTACGGTGGTGTGAGAGGTCGGGGGTTAGTCACCCCCTCCTACTCGATTTAGAATAAGGCTTTTATTCCTACTAAGACAAGTCCAATGATAAACCCACAAACAGCTCCGTTGACTCGAATCCATTGCAAGTCTTTACCTACATTTGTTTCAATCATGGTAATTAAGGTTTTCGTATCTAATTTTTCCAGGTTTTCTTCGACGAGTTTGCCAATTTTTGAATGATTTTTATCAACAAAACCGGATATTTGTGACTTAATCCAAACATCAAGTTGCTCTACC
This sequence comes from Neobacillus sedimentimangrovi, assembly GCF_010614825.1. NCBI lineage: Bacteria > Bacillati > Bacillota > Bacilli > Caryophanales > Bacillaceae > Neobacillus > Neobacillus sedimentimangrovi. The sequence continues at coordinate 2,886 of NZ_JAAFZF010000089.1, read as the reverse complement.
TTTTCGGTATTCGTTTGAATTTCAGTAAGTAGATCTTTTAATAAAGGAAGAAAATATTCATCATAGAATACAGGTTCGTCAACAAAAGCTATTGCCCTTTGCTTCAACTGGTCCAAAAACTCAATAATTTTTTCTTCTAGTTCCCATTTTTCAAGTAACTGTGATTTCAATCGGTTAAGTTCTTCATAAATTTTTTCATCGGTCTTTAAACTTTGCAGTTTTTGATGAATATGTAGCATTAGTGTTTTTCTGTTTGGGTTAGAGGGGTCGCGAAAACTATCGACACCTTTTAAAATTAGATTCTGAATAATATCTCCCAATTTTTCCTCATTTACTAGGTTACTGAATGCATTTAAGGCAAACTGCATAAAACCATCTGCTTTGATATTTTCGATCATGTTGACAGCTATCTTCCCAAGCCTGTATTTTGTGTCTTCTTTTCTTGCCCAGTCATCAATTTCTTTAAGGATAAAGTCTAATGTTTTCTCATCATATTTTCTTAAGCTAATTTGGTCAATAAGTATGGGAATATAGTGCTTCATGTCGATTGAGTTAATCTGTGTTTTCAACTCTTTTGCAATAATTGGTGAAAGTTTTTTTGTATCAACTTCATTAATTGCATGTTTCGCAAGTCTGATAATCGTTCTTTTTACTGATTCTGTATGAATTTGCTTTTCAACTACATCAAATAGTTTCTCAGTAAACTGAAATGAGTTAATTTTTTCATGGATACTTTTTTTAGTTAACCAGTCGTTTTCTAACATGGAGATAATTTTGGCAACAATTTTACTGCGATTCTTTGGCAGTAAAGCTGTATGTGGGATAGGGAGTCCCAGCGGATGCCGGAATAAGGCTGTAACGGCAAACCAGTCTGCAAGACCGCCAACCAGTCCAGCTTCAAATCCACCTTGGAGAATTGTTTTCCAAATTGATGAGGGCATTGGTATGATGGCAAGGAAACCGACTGTCATCACAAGAAGTGAGAAGGTTGCCAAATACTTTGTGTTTTTTTTCTCTTTCAACATCATTGTACCCCTTATCTTTTATTAATGACATATAGGTTATTATCTCAATTTTTATTTAAAAAGCAAAAAATATCTAATTAAAAGTAAATAAAAAGAACTTTCTCTTCATATGATTCGAGAAAGTTCTTTTTATAAAATGGGGGAGGGGAGATGTCATAAGGTCATTATGAATTTGGAGTTTCGTTATATGTTACCTGTAATTCATTTTGTAAAGGATTAAATGATAAATGAGTTTCGGTGTCTTCAAAAAACCATAAATCATTTTCTTCGAAATAAAATATGATACCATTAACTTCTTTTGTGAAGGCCGGATTTGTAGGTGATTCGGTGGAAAATGCGAGACTATATCCTTTGTGTTTCTTGCCAAAACCAGCATATTGAGGGTACAAACGAATGTGAAAAGGTTTGGTATAGTCAAATTCCATGGCAAACCAAGAAACAGCTTTTTCATCAATGGTAATTAACATGATCAGCACCAACCTTTTTAGAATGATAGAGAATAGTTCTATAACTGAGATTAATTGATTTGGAATGATTTGCCTGTGATTTTCTTCACTAAAGTCATACTTACAGTAAAGATGTAAAAAATAATTCATTTTTTTCTATTGTTGAAAATGATAGGCATATTAGCTTTTAGGTGAGAGGTAAGAATGTTACTGTTTTTGTAACAACTGCATATTAGAAACGGTGGTATGATAATAGAAACAAAATGAAGGAGTATTGACCATGGAAAGTGAGTTTATAAAGTTAACAGAAAATGTTAATGAAATAAAGGGTTTAATTCGTACATTAAATGAAACTCTTGAGCAAATCGAAAAAAGGCTTTCTAGACTAGAAAAGGTGGACAGTATCGAACACCGAGTAGCTGTGAACCAAATTGACTTGTCCGATATAAAAGAGGTCTTAGAACGAATAGAAAATACTCATAATAACCAAATCCAGCATATTAATCGAAGATTAGACTCCCATCTTGTGAAAATTGCTAGAACAGAAGAGGAACTATTCATGTTAAAGTCTAAATAATGGAGATGAAAGAAAACGATCTTTTTTCATGATATTAAAGTATCTAATCGATTTCGAGAATGGTCTAGCATAAGCATCCTAGCGTCAAGTCGTCAACGTATCTTGATCACTCAACATTGATACGCTCCTCATATTTCCTATATCTCAGTTGGAGGCCAGCACAAGAGGCTACAGCAGCATCATCATCGCACGACCGAAAGAGGTAGCTTTTGGGAGGAGGATATACGCCGCTGAACAGGTCGATTCGCTTTTCTGATAAGATAAGAAAGTATCATTACGACTTCGAGAATTGTCTAGCTCCAGCGCCCTAGCGGCTAGTATCCTTCGGTCTCCGCCCTACGATAAGTCAACATCGATTCGCCTTCGTCTCATCGTGATTCCTTTATCTCAGTTGGAGAAGTACCACAAGGAAGACCCCGGCAGCATCAGCATCGCACGACCGAAAGCGGTAGCTTTTGGGAGGGGATATACGCCGCTAAACAGGTCGCTTCGCTTTTCGAATAAAAAAAAGACCAGGTTTGTTGATATGATCCCCTTATAGTAGACAGAAAAAAGAAAGCACATGAATCTGTCTACTATGGAGGGGATTTTTTCTATGGGGAAAATACGAAAAACATATGATGTAAAGTTTAAAAAGAAAGCTGTGGATCTATATAAAAAAGAGGGCATGGGCTACAAATCGGTGGCTAAAGAGTGATCATACCATGGTATGTCGATGGGTAGAACACTATGACAAAGAAGGAATGAAAGGTCTGGAGGAAAAACGCGGGAAGGCAAAAGGACCAGGTAAAGGAAGACCGAGAACTCGTCCAGAAGATCCTGAAACGAAAATCAAGCG
>NZ_JAAFZF010000088.1:0-4129 GCF_010614825.1 Neobacillus sedimentimangrovi | reverse complement strand
GATAATAAGTAGATCTAGCCACACCTAATGCCTGTAAAACAGCTGTAACCGTATATTTTCCTCGAAACTTCTCCACTAATCGAAGAACTACTTCTTTTTCAACTCCTTTCTCAGTTCTAAATACTTTTTTAATATTTCATTCTCCATTTTTAACTGTTCAATTTGACTATTCCGTTTATCTTCTTCACTTTTCCATTCTAGTCCATGTCCATAAGAATATTGCTTGCCTATTGGTTGATTTAAACGATAAATTTGATTCTCTCTATACCATTTCATCCAAGTTTTAATTTGGGATACATTCTTTATCCCGTACTTCTCCATTATTTCCCTATTTGAAAGCTCTCCAGTCATCTTATCTTTAATAACTGCCCACTTTACTTCACTTGAATATACGTTTTTGCCCACACAAAAACACCTCCGAATAGTATTTTATTGATTATACCATTTCGAAGGTGTTTTTTATTGTCCCATTTAACTAGGTTAGTCTATGCTCACTTGAGTGTTTTATTAACGTAAACAAGGTATTTTCTCCATTATTGATCTAGCGAAGAAAACGAATTTGACGGTGATAGTTGATTTGTTTCCGGAACCTTTATCAAAATGATCGCCCCAATGATAAATAAAACGATTAAACTGAACACACCGCTATTGGTGTTTCCAGTAATTTGGGCTGTGAGCCCTACTAAAAACGGCCCCAAGATGGCAGCAAATTTATAAAAGATACTGTAAAAGCCAAAGAACTCATTGGCATTTTCTTTTGGAACTAGCTTGGCAAAATAAGAGCGACTTAGTGCTTGAATGCCTCCTTGGGATGAAGCTACAAGCATGGCTAATATCCAGAAATCCAAAGTTGTTTTTAGGAAATATGCATAAGTACAGATGATGATATAGACGAAAATACCAATAAGCAGCATATTTTTCCCTTTGTATTTATCAGCAAATCTTCCATAAAGGTAGGCAAAAGGGGCGGCAACCACTTGTGTTACAAACAAAATGATTAATAGATTGGTTGAATCGATTCCTAAATCTGAGCCGTAAGCAGTAGACATCGTGATAATGGTGTGAACTCCATCAATATAAAAGAAATAAGCTAGTAGAAATAAAAATAATGGGCGGTATAGTTTAATTTTTTTAATGGTTCTAAACAGCTGTTTAAAACTGTTAGAGATCGGGTTTGAAACTCGAGCTTTATAATATACTTGATTCACATTTTTTAACATAGGAATGGTAAATAACCCCCACCAAAGGGCTGTAATGGCAAAAGCGATTTGGCTTGCTACTGTAACGGAGAGGGGAAAAATGTTCTGTTGAGCGAAAATGATTAATGCGATCCCAAGAATAAAAGGGATAGTACTCCCAATGTAGCCCATAGAAAAACCAATCGATGAGATTTTGTTCATCCGATCTTCACTGGTGACATCCACTAGAAAAGCGTCATAAAATATGTTGGTACCACCAAATCCAATAACAGTCAGAATATAACAGATTAATAGAAACAACCATTGATTATTTGGCACAATCGCCAGCATGAAGGTGAAGATAACCCCTAACGCAAAGAAAAAGGTAAAAAACCGCTTTTTAAACCCTTTAAAGTCAGCAATACTGCCTAATACAGGTGCACAAATGGAAATTAACAATGTTGCAAACGAATTCGCATAACCCCAATAAGCCGTTGAAGCAGATCCTGCCAATCCAGCTTCTGACGCGGCAGCCTTAAAGTATAATGGAAATACAGCCGTCGTTATAAGAATTGAATAGGCAGAGTTGGCCCAATCATAAAACACCCAGCTTTTTTCTTGTTTTGACATCCGGCTCATAAAATTCCCCCCCAATATGGTTCAACATTTATCTTTCTTATCCTTCAATTAATCTAAAGTTAGATTAGCCATCAACTCCTTTTTCGGCTAATTCTCCACTAGGTATTCATCCCTTCATTATCATTAGCAGGGTTTCAATCTAGTAAACAAAACCATTGCTATATATTCGTTTCGCTTTTCCAATTTATTTATACGGATGAGTTAAGTTTGTGAAAAAAGAACCATCTATTTCCATTGTACTATAAGCAACAGTGAATTGTTTCTTTATTTTTTTAATTTTCTAAAGAATGTAAGTGGGGAATTTTATTACATTTATTCTAGAAAATGTCCAAAAAAATTATGGAGTATCTCCCCATATGCTACAATAAAAAAAAGAATGGCAATGTTAAACGGGGGAAGCTTCATGGAAGGAAAATGGTTGATTGCAGATCGGGATTTAAATGAACGTGAGGGGTTAAAGTGGCTGCTCAAAACGTCCTCCATTCCAGTTACGAGCATTTTTATGGCATCAGATTTCCAGGAATTTCGAAATGTTTTTGAGAGAGAAGTACCACATATCGTGTTAATCGAACTAGATATGATTGGAAAAGAAGATTGGTCCAATTTTCGTGACTTAATACAAATCTATGAACCTATTCTCCTTTTAACAAGTGCCGAAGCAACATTCGAAAAGGCACGTTTAGCGGTTGATTTGCAGGCTTTAGATTTAATGATAAAGCCTTTTTCTGCCAAAAGAGTGAAATCTGCTTTACAAAAGGCTTCTAGAAAACTAACAGTTCCTCATTCACAGAATAAAAGTATTTATTCAAATTCGTACAAAGAGATGTCTTTTGAATCACTTTTTTTACCAGGTGCGGCTACAGAGGAAAATTACTTTGTTGCAGCATGCAAGACTGAGAGTTTAGATGCTCTTCGTACGCTTTATTCATTTTTGTCAGAATATCCTTTTAAAGATGTTCGAGGAATTTTTGGTTTGAATGATATGGTTATTTTACTATTTATGGAGCATTGTACTAATGTAACGGAGCAATGTCAAAAAGCGTTAAGGCGCTGGGAGGAAGAGTACTCTGAACCGCTTGCTATCGTTGTACAAATAGACAAATCTTCTAAGATGACCTTATATGAAAAATACAAAGAAACACGAAAAATGTTGGAAATAACCTATTACAAAGGTTACCGACAAGTCGTAGCATTTAACGAATCACCAAAATGGGTTCAGCGAGACCCATTTCTGGCGCCACCTGAACAGCAAGCCTGGATTGAAATGCTTCACAACTTTAGTTTGGAAGAAATAAAGGACTGGCTTTATGATGAGTTTCTACAATTAACGATGCCCTATCCTGACCCAGGTTTAGTTCGAATTAGATTAACCAGCATACTGGCTCAAGTCCGAAGATTCATGAAAACGTATCAATTGGATGAAAATCTTGCTTATGAGAAGGAATACCATCATATTTTCAATTCCATTTTATACGACACGGTCCTTTATCGTACCGTTCAAAATTTCATTTTGTTTTTACAAAATATCTTTGAAGGGGCCAAGTCCAATATACAAAATGTAACACAAGATCCCATTGAACGTGGAATTACGTATATTGAGACGAATTATTCAAAAAGCAATTTGAAACTCAAGGATGTTGCTGAATACGTGGAACGGAATCCTTCTTACTTTAGTCATCTTTTGATGACTAAAACAGGTCTCAGTTTTAAAGATGTTTTGACTAAAATAAGGATGAAGGAAGCTAAAAAACTATTAATCGAAACAAGTAAGCCAATCAAAGAAATTTCCAAACTCGTTGGTTATCAAAATTCAAATTACTTTAGTCGGATGTTTAAAGAAACGACCGGAGTCTCACCAAAAGAATTTCGGTTGCAAAAAATGAAAACTTGAAATATATAAACTTTCTCCCTTACGCAAGCGCTTTTGGGTGTGTTGTATATGTTGGCGAAATCCACTTTGTAGTGTAACTCAATACTAGGCGCTTACACTTAACACTTCTCGATGGCGAAAATATATGTTTTTATCTTGAGAAAAAGACCCATTACTCTAAAAGGGTCTTTTTTTATGTGCGCCCGGCATGGGTGTAGTCTATAGGGTGAAAGTCCCGAGCCATGAAGGCAGTAGTAATGGTTAGCTTAGCGCAAAGGTGTCCGTGGTGACATGGAATCTGAAGGAAGCGGGCGGCAAACCTTCGGTCTGAGGAACACGAACTTCATATAAGGCTAGGTACCACTGGATGAGTCTGCATAACAAGACAAAGTCCTTACTGCCGAAGGTGGTACAGAGTAAATGAAGCAGATAGATGGAGGGA
>NZ_JAAFZF010000087.1:0-4131 GCF_010614825.1 Neobacillus sedimentimangrovi | reverse complement strand
CATAGAATTTTTCTCAACATGTAACAAAATGCAATCTTCAAGAAATACTTGTTTAACAACTTCAAATTCTGGCAAATCTAGAGATACAGAAAACACTTATAGAACCTCCTGTTATGTTAATTGGTCGATAACATTATTGCCAGGATTCTATGAGTGTTTTCATTTTTTTGTTTAAATCACAAATTTTGGTGATGAATCAAAATTTATTGAATGAACAAAAAATATAATACTAGGAACAAAAGGGGATTTCCCCCTTTTTTAATTAGAGCTGCTTCGTGTGGTACGAATTTTTATGTAACAGTTATTGATCACTATAATACAAAACCAAATGCACGGATAATATTTGTATAAAATTTTCCTATATAGAGGTTAATAAATGGGAAGGGAAAATAGTGTAGGTAGGATACGAAGGTTGTCATAATTCGGTAGCTTCAGTATTGTTTATCTGTATCATTACATGAAATCCAAAAGGTGGACATGGAATTATCTTTCGATTGGCTTAAATCATATGATTATAAAAAGCAGCTGTTATTTATAGACAGCTGCTTTTTAACTTCTTTCCGTAGGAGTAAATGGTTTCATCCACAATAAAATAAAAAAGCTCATGCAAATATAGCCAAATAGAGGATATAAATTGGAAAGGAGAGTACCGTAATTCACCAAACTGATCAAATACGCAATAATAAAAATTGCTGTTACTGATACGAATGTTGGAACATGGAAATATTGCTTAAGCTGCCTGTCGAGTCCAAAAACGTTCCCAATTACAGAGGTGAAAATCTCTCCATAAATAATCAAAACAAAAAACCAATAGAAAAATGGTGCAAGGTTTTTCATGATAATTGCCATAGGAATCTCATATAGTTCCAAATTGGGCAGCATGATGAGGGTAAAATGATTAGCTATTAATATTAAGGTTAAAGCCAATCCACCAAGTATTCCGCCCCATTTTATTGTCCAATCGTCTTTTACTTCTGAAGCAACCGGAACTAGAACTGCTTGAGCTAAGCCAAGATTTAAAGCTGCATATGAAAAAGGGGCGATCACACTTTTCCATCCATCGTTGGCATATGGAATATATAAAAACTGATCTAAGAAATTTGGCATTTTAATAGATAAAGACATCAAGATTAAGCTGAAAACGATCATTAATGGGACAACAAATGTATTAACGGCAAATAAACCTTTTGTTCCTATGAGCATTACAATAAAAGAAAGAAAAATAGTGAAAAACACCCCTAAGTTTTTCGGAAGTCCTAGTTGTTCTTCAAATACTGCTCCTGCACCTGAGAGCATGACGGCACTAACCCCAAGTAGCATAAACAGCATAAAAAAATTTATGATCCTTCCAGGCCATTTACCAAACAAATATTCATTGAATTCCTGATATGATTTAGCGTTGATTTGTGCTGCTAGACGCATTAGTTTGGAACCGATCATAACAAATAAATAGCCGCTCATTAATATACTAATAAAGCCGAAGAAGCCAAACCGTGAGAAAAACTCAACGATTTCCCTTCCAGTGGCAAATCCTGCACCTACAACCGTCCCAACATAGACCGCTGCAATTTGAAAGGCTTGATTCCAATTTCGTTTCACATCATCTCCCCCTTATCACCAATATATGACTTAAAGGACAAACAATGACGAGCATTTTTCCCTAACTGGAAAGTATTACATGGGATAAAAATCTTGAAAGTCAAAAAAGGTCAAGATATAATAAAGTCACAAAGGTCAAATATAGTCAAAGTCAAATTGATCAAAGCAGTAAAAAGGAGGTTTTCTTTATGCTTTGTCAACGATGCCAACAAAATCAAGCAAATGTGCAATTAAATATGATTGTTAATGGACACCGAAAAGAATTAAAACTTTGTGATGAATGTTATTCAAAAGAAAAAAGTGTGATTGGCGCAGGCTTTGGAATGAATATGGATCTATTTTCAAGCTTCCCTTTTGAGGGACTTTTTCAAACAAATGGTTTTACTCAAATTCCAAATAAAGAAAATCAAAAGACTGAGAAAAACGGACGCGGAGGCTTCATCGATCAATTTGGCCGTAACTTAACACAAATTGCCAAAGCAGGGTTAATTGACCCGGTTATTGGTCGTGATGAAGAAGTAAAACGTGTCATCGAAATTTTAAATAGAAGAACGAAAAACAACCCGGTATTAATTGGTGAACCTGGTGTTGGTAAAACAGCCATTGCGGAAGGACTTGCGTTAAAAATAGCTGAAGGTAAGGTACCGGAAAAGCTTAAAAATAAAGAGGTATATTTATTGGATGTTGCTTCACTTGTTGCTAATACGGGTATTCGGGGTCAGTTTGAAGAAAGAATGAAACGATTAATTTTAGAATTACAAGAACGTAAAAATATTATTTTATTTATTGATGAAATTCATTTATTAGTTGGTGCAGGGTCAGCGGAAGGTTCGATGGATGCAGGAAATATTCTAAAGCCGGCCCTTGCTCGTGGAGAATTGCAAGTTATCGGGGCTACAACCCTAAAAGAATATCGACAAATTGAAAAGGACCCTGCTTTAGAACGACGTTTCCAGCCGATCCATGTTCAAGAACCATCTGTGGAAGCAGCAATTGAAATCTTAAAAGGAATTCAAAAGAAATACGAAGATTATCATGAAGTCACATATTCTGAGGAAGCGATCCGTGCATGTGTGAATTTATCTCATCGCTATATTTCAGATCGTTTCCTACCCGATAAAGCAATTGACTTGCTTGATGAAGCGGGTTCAAAATTGAACTTGACTTCTAATTATAAGTCTAATGAACAAATCGAGAATCGCCTAAAAGAAATTGCTTCTCTAAAGGAGGAAGCACTCAAACACGAACGCTATGAAGAAGCAGCAAAACTCCGTGATGAAGAATTGAAACTTGAACAAGCTCTAAACGATGAAACGAATGGGGACCGTCCACTTGTTACGGCCTCACACATCCAACAAATTATTGAACAAAAAACTGGTATTCCGGTTGGAAAGCTTCAGCAAGATGAAAAACAAAAAATGAAAAATTTAGAAGAAAATCTAAATAAAAAGGTTATTGGTCAAGAAAAGGCGGTTGAAAAGATTGCTAAGGCGATCAGACGTAGCCGTGCTGGTTTAAAACCAAAAAATCGTCCAATAGGATCTTTCCTATTTGTCGGCCCTACTGGTGTTGGTAAAACCGAATTAACAAAAACACTTGCCGAAGAATTATTTGGTACAAAGGATTCAATGATTAGACTTGATATGAGTGAATATATGGAGAAACACAGCGTATCAAAATTAATCGGTTCACCACCAGGTTATGTAGGACATGAGGAAGCTGGACAACTTACGGAAAAAGTACGTCGAAACCCTTACAGTATCATTCTGCTTGATGAAATTGAAAAGGCACATCCGGACGTGCAGCATATGTTCTTGCAAATCCTTGAGGATGGACGCTTGACCGACAGTCAAGGTAGAGTAGTAAGCTTTAAGGATACGGTTATTATTATGACAAGTAATGCTGGAGTTGGTCATAAACCAATTCATGTTGGATTCGGTACTACAAATTCTGTGGAAGAAACAAATATTCTTGATTCACTTGGTAGCTTCTTTAAGCCGGAATTCCTTAACCGATTTGATGGCATTATTGAATTTAAATCATTGGACAAAGAGCATATCTTGAAGATTGTTGATTTAATGGTTCATGAACTCCAAGAAACATTAAAAGAGGAAAATATTGAATTCACGATCTCAACAGAGGCAAAAGAGAAATTAGCAGAACTAGGTTATCACCCAGCATTTGGGGCACGGCCATTAAGACGTGTGATTCAAGAACAACTTGAAGATAAGATTGCAGATTTCATTCTCGACCAGCCAGAAGCCAAAAATCTAATGGCTGTATTAGAGGATGGTAAGCTAACAGTCAAATCAAAAACCGTATAATAAAAAAAGCGAAGCCTGATCATTAAAATGGTACCTGTAGGTAGGACACTCGAACAAAAGAGTGTTCAACCTACAGGTATTTTTATATACTTGAATTTCAGAATATGGAGATTAGGGGACAACATGAGTAAAATAACATTTTCATCTAAAGAGATAAACATGCTTCAAAAAAATCCAAATGTACAGCGTGTCAGCGAAAGGTCTATTA
>NZ_JAAFZF010000086.1:0-4302 GCF_010614825.1 Neobacillus sedimentimangrovi | reverse complement strand
ACGAGGGTTGAAAAGTCTATATGATCGTTATGAATTTCTTCGTCAATCTTAATAGAACCGCCGTATACCGAACGGTACGTACGGTGGTGTGAGAGGTCGGGGGTTAGTCACCCCCTCCTACTCGATTAACTACAATATATAAGGAAAAAGATGATTAATTATATTCCTTTTTGCAGAGTACAAGGCGCCTAGAATCCAACTTCAGAAGTTTCGGTCTATGCAGGGTTCTCCGTGATGAATGTAGGAATTGAATACGCTTGGTGTACAGAAAACAATGAATTTAGACTTATCTTTAGTAAAAAACATCTTCAAAAAATACCAATTTCCATTCAATACCTTCCTTTTTTGCTATATAAGGTCTATAGTAGAGTAAAAAGCTGAAACCTTTTACATAAAACCATCGACTAATAAGTTGAACGGGGAGGGGAAATGATGGACTCCGTTTTTAATGAGCTTTACCAAAATTATCATCAAGACGTTTTTCAATTTTTATTTTATATGGTAAGAAACAGAGAGCAGGCAGAAGATCTTGTTCAAGAAGTATATATAAGAGTTTTCAAATCTTATAATCGTTTTGAAGGAAAAAGTAGTGAGAAAACATGGCTTTTTTCCATTGCAAGGAATGTTGCTATTGATTATTTCCGAAAGCAAAAAGGTTGGAAGGGAAGAATTCTTGAAAAGTTTGATTGGTCAATGAGCGAAATAAAGGATAATGTTCCTATTCCAGAGGAAATTGCTATTCAGAAGGAAGAGATACTATGGGTATTTAAATGCCTAGATTATTGTACTGTGGATCAAAGAGCTGTTATTATTCTTCGATTTTTACATGATTTATCAATCACGGAAACAGCAGAGGCTTTAGAATGGACGGAAAGTAAAGTAAAAACAACACAGCATCGAGCCTTAAAACTATTGAAGAAACAAATGGCAACTTTTTATGAAAAGGAGGGTCTAACAAGTGAAAAAGTCAGAGTGGAGCGATAAAGAGCTCATTGAATTATTAAAAGAGATGCCAAAAGTTAAAGATTATCGCGATCCGCGTGACATTTATCAAAAACTTTCACCAAAAAAGCGTAGAACTTTTCCATGGCTATTTCCTGGAATTGCTTCAGTTGCCGCGTTGTTTCTTCTATTCTTAATTGCTTCGAATATAATTGATAATAACCAACATTCATTAGAAAAGTTAAAGGAAGAATCCACTAGTAATAGGGAGCTGGCAAGGGAAAATCAAGAGTCGGGCAATGTGATCAATAATGCTGGGATTTTAAAGGATCAATCAGAAGCACCAAAAACGAAAGTCACTAATGAAACTTCTGTTAAAACAGCGGTATATGGTGATACTGATTTACAAGATGGAAAAGTATTAATTTTTTGGATACCAGATGGTGTGCAAGATCAAAATCTTATACCAGTTGCTACGATTGTCAATGATGAAAAAAACAAAAACTGGTTGAGTTTATTTAATGAAAATATGGCTAGTTTAAAGGAAAAAGAATGGGGATTAAGTGATTATTACCCCCTAAATGCTTCACTAAGTTTAGATAAGAATGAGAGAAAAGTAATTGTTGATGTTCCTCCTGATCACACGTATGGCCAAGGTTCTAACCAGGAAACACTATTTATTAATATGTTAAAGAAAAATATTTCTTCCAATAGTGAAGTGAAACAAATAAAATTCACAACAAATGGTAAGCCTGGAATTGTACTGGGGAATTATGGTGTGGTTGAAGAAATGGACATTAAGGATGAAAAAAAACACGCATATTTCTTTTATTATCCAGAAGGTAGTAATATTCCATTTTTGGTTCCTTCACCTAGTGTCTATAAAGATATAAATACAGCCTTTGATGCAATGACAGGGGATATACAAGAATATAGATTAGAAAGGTCATTGGTACCATCGTTTGTGATCAATCAAGTTTCAACAGATGATAAAAAATTGCTTCTTACTTTAAATAATAATACTAAATTAAAAGATGACCAAATGACAGTTTGGTCATTAGAGGCTGTTCTTTTAACAGCTAAAGAATTTGGATTTGAACAAGTTTTAGTGACCAATCCTCCTATTTCCAATATCGGCTCATTTGATTTAACAAAAGAGATCAATGTACCACTTGCACCTAACTTGCGGGAAATACAATAAAAAATCAGCCTGATAAGGTTGATTTTTTTTGTATAAAAAAAGGAAAGACTCCAAATTATAACAAGTATGGTCAAACTGTCATTCAAATTGTATTGTTCTAAACCACATTAAGGGAACATATGGTTGATGAGAGGATAAGATTAAAAGGAGGAAATGGTTTACAAATGCTTGACTATATAAAGAGGTTTCTAATTGCTATTATCATGGCACTTTGTGTAAGTTTATTGTTTTTAGGGGTGAGAACTACCGAAGCAGAAAGTCTACAAACAATGAACGCTAAAGAGCACTGGATTTGGCCAGCAGATGGGGTGATTTCTGACACATTTGGGACAAGGAATGGAAAACATAAGGGAATAGATATTGCAGGAAAATGGGGGACACCGATCCTTTCCGTTGAAGAAGGAGAAGTGATAAAGTCTTACTATTCAAATACATATGGGAATGTAGTATTTATCAAGCATCCTAGCAATTTTGTCACCGTTTATGCTCATTTAAGCAGCAGAGCAGTAACGACTGGAGAAAAAGTAAAACAAGGTGATGTTATAGGTCATATGGGAAAGACAGGTCATTCAACGGGAACTCACCTTCATTTCGAATCACATCAGCAAGAATGGAGATATGATAAGAAATTTGCCATTGATCCTGAAATACTGCTAGGTAAAGCAGATGTGGGTGAGGCTGTAAAGGGAGGTGTTGCAGGTATTGGAAAAGAGGTTTTAGAGGTAAGTTCACAAATACATCAGCAAGTTACCCAACCATCTCAACAACTAGCCCTATCCAATAAAAAGCTTTATCAGGTAAAAAAGGGAGATACTTTATATTCTATTGCTAAAAGTATTCATATGCCTGTTTCAGACTTAAAAGAAATAAATGGTTTAACTTCAGATGTCATTCAACCAAATCAAATATTAATTATAAAGTAAAGTGCTAGCCCGTGATGATCACGGGCAATTATTATACCAAATATATAGTTTTATCTTAACATGTGGTTCTTTTTTCAGTATAATGTAATTATAATTTCATATCGATCTATCTTCGGGGCAGGGTGAAATTCCCGACCGGCGGTATTAGAGCAATGCTCTTAAGCCCGCGAGCCTTTTATGGGCAGGATTTGGTGAGATTCCAAAGCCGACAGTAAAGTCTGGATGGGAGAAGATGGAGGTTCTGCACGCGTTCAAAAAATTTTTATTATGTGAACGTTTATTTAGCATGCCTATTCTAACTCCCTCAAGATTTATCTTGAGGTTCTTTTGTTTTAGGCGTCTTTAGCTGAACCTCTCTTCCTATTTTGATGGATCAATAAAATGGAGAGAGGAAGATGTAAGAAATGAAAAACTCAAAGGTTAAATCTATGGTATCCATAGGAATGCTAAGCAGTATTGCTTATTTACTAATGTTGCTTAACTTCCCGTTACCGCCTTTCCAAGCATTTTTGTTAATCGATTTTAGTGATATTCCTGCGCTTATTGCCGTATTGGTATATGGACCTGTTGCAGGAATCTTAGTCGAATTATTTAAGAATTTGCTTGACTTTATTATGAAGGGCAGCCCTACAGGAATTCCGATCGGACAAATGGCTAATTTCTTGGCCGGAACATTTTTTGTTTTACCAACTTATTATGTTTATCGGAAATTAAAAACAAATAAAGGGATGACCATTGCATTAATCACAGGAACATTTATTATGTCTATTTTAATGAGTATTTTAAATTACTTATTTATTTTGCCAGCTTATACGGCATTAATGGGTTTTCCAGATATGCGAAATTATGTTGTACCGGGAATTCTACCATTTAATATAATAAAGGGATTAATAATATCCATGATATTTATGCTTGTATTTACACGTATGAAGGATTGGATATATAAATATGCAATTGTAAAAAATGCACAAAGGAATAAAGCAGCTTAGGATTTTCCTAGCTGCTTTTTTAACGTGCGCCCGGCATGGGTGTAATCTATAGGGTGAAAGTCCCGAGCTGCGAAGGCAGAAGTAGCAGTTAGCTTAACGCAAGGGTGTCCGTGGTGACGCGGAATCTGAAGGAAGCGAGCGGCAAACTTCCGGTCTGAGGAACACGAACTTCATATGAGGCTAGGTATCACTGGGTGAGTTTGCATGACAAAACAAAGCCCTTTCTGCCGAAGGTGATACAGAGTAA
>NZ_JAAFZF010000085.1:0-4355 GCF_010614825.1 Neobacillus sedimentimangrovi | reverse complement strand
AAGAACATTGAAGGAATTGAAGTCAAAAATTAATCATTACATGGTTTACTATAACAATTACCGCTATCAGTGGAATTTAAAAAAGATGACCCCTATTCAGTATAGGAATCATCTTCTAGCTGCTTAATCTCTTTTTTTAAAGTGTCCTTGACATGGGTACCATTTTACAAAGGCTTCGCTTTTTTGTATTAAAGATTTTTATCATCAATGGAATTTAACCAATTTTCTATTTCACCAACAACTGATTGAACACAACCATCTTGAAACGGTGAAATGAGATTGGCTGCTTCAACTAACTTAAGAAATGACATACTGCCTCCAAGTTTGCACAATTTTACATAATCTCTCCAAGCTTCGTCCCAGTTTTCTCTTGACCGTTTCCAGAATTGGAAGGCACAAATTTGCGCAAGGGTATAATCGATATAATAAAATGGTGAACTATAAATATGACCTTGACGTTGCCAAAAACCGCCATTTTCTAAATACTCAAATCCATCATAGTCTTTATGAGGTAGATATTTTTGTTCAATTTCACGCCACTTTAATTTTCGCTCTTTTGGTGTTGCTTCCGGATTTTCATAAACCCAATGTTGGAATTCATCCACTGAAACACCATATGGCAAGAATAATAATCCATCACTTAAATGTGAAAACTTATATTTATCCGTTTCCTCTTTAAAGAAAAGCTCCATCCATGGCCATGTGAAAAATTCCATACTCATAGAATGGATCTCACATGCTTCATAAGTTGGCCAATAATATTCCGGTATTTCAAAATGTCGGCTAGAATAAACTTGGAAAGCATGGCCTGCTTCATGGGTAAGAACGTCAATATCACCTGATGTTCCGTTGAAATTTGCAAAGATAAATGGGGCTTTATAATTTTCAATATACGTACAATAGCCGCCGCTAGCCTTTCCTTTCTTTGCAACAAGGTCCATTAAGCCATTTTTTTGCATAAATTGGAAGAATTCTCCTGTTTCTTCTGAAAGCGCTTTATACATTTTTTGCCCGTTATTAATAATCCATTCAGGATTCCCCTTTGGTGTGGCATTACCTGTTTGATAATTAATCGTTTCATCGTAATATTTCAACTTGTCTAAGCCAAGACGTTCCCGTTGTCTTTCTTTTAGTTTTGTCGCAATTGGAACAATAAAGTCCTTCACCTGTTGTCGGAAGTTTGCAACCATATCAGCATTATAATCTGTTCTCATCATTCGGTAGTAGCCAAGCTCTACAAAATTTTTGTATCCGAGAGCATGGGCAATTTCAGTTCTCACTTTCACTAATTCGTCATAAATACGGTCAAACTCTGCCTCATGACTTGCAAAGAATCCAAATTTTGCTTCACTTGCTCGCTTCCGCATTTCTCTATCGGTGGATTCGATAAATGGATCTATTTGTGCAAGAGTCCGCTCCTCACCTTCAAAATTTATTTTTGCAGACGCAACCAGCTTTGTATATTCGGTTACTAAGCGATTTTCCTTTTGAAGCAATGGAACGATTTCTGGTTTAAATGTTTTAAGTTGACCTTCCGCCAATGCAAATAGCTGGGCTCCCCATTTCTGTTCCAATTCTTTGCGGAATGGTGAAGTTGTTAATGCTTGATAATATTTTGTTACCAACCCTTCAATTTCTGGACCAATTTCATCCATATAATCTTGTTCAGCTTTATAAAATTCATCGTTCGTATCTATGGAATGACGAATATAACAAAGGTTGAACATAGTGCCAATGTCATTTCTCAACTTATTAATCTCATTCATTGCTTTGCTTTGTTCGTCAACAGTGTTAGCTTTTTTAAAGTTTTCTAGTGCAGTATTAAATTTAGACTTTACTTCTTCCAAATTAGGTCGTACGTATGTATAGTCATTAAAGCTCATCAATATAACCCCCTCTTTGAATATTTTAATATTTCAACCTATTCCATTATATACTAATGCTACCTATTAGATAACAAAAAAAACGACCGACTGGCCGTTATTAATATTTTCCTGCAGGTAAACCTAATTTTTTTAATAGATCGATTGCAACTAATTTTTCTTCATCAGATAGGCTAGACATGAGATGATCAATTTGCTTTGCGTGTTCTGGGAAAATGTCTTGAATCAGTTTTTTTCCCTTCTCGGTGATTTGTGCGTAAATTACCCTTCTGTCTTTTGGACAAGCACTTCTTTGTAATAAACCTTTCTGTTCCAATTTATCAACTACATAAGTGATGCTTCCGCTAGCAAGTAAGATTTTTGCACCGATTTGCTGAAGCGGTTGATCACCTTTATGATAAAGTAGTTCCAATACTGCAAATTCGGTAGGATTTAAACCATTTGCCTGAATAACTTTATTTACATGCTCGTTAATAGCCTTGTAAGCTCTAGATAAAACAATAAATAGCTTTAAAGATGTAGCTGTCGAATCATTTTCCATCTAAACCCATCCTTTAATATCTCAATTTCAAAGTTATTATAAAAAAATATTGAGTCACTGTCAATTTTATCAAGAAATAGAAAGGAATTTCTCTGACAAATGGAGAAAAACAGATGTTATAATAAAAAAGTATGTGACAGAATTATGTTTGAGGTAGTCATATGAAAAGGTTTAAAGGAAATTTTTATCTTTATTTGACCATTGTTATTATCCCGCTTCTTTTTCTAGGGCTCTACTTTGGTTTAGATATTTTAAAAGAAAATGATTTTAAAAGAGAAAATCAAGCAAAGTGGATCGCTTCGATTTATAAAGAACAATGGGATCAATTCATTAGTGAAACTGTGACAAGCCTTGAAATTCTTTCTATTACCGCACGAGAAAACCTCGATTCCCCTAAGAAAATGGAACCATTATTAGTTCAAGTGAATCAAAATGACCCAAGATATGGAGGTCTTTATTTATTAGATTCGAAAGGGAACTTAATGGCTGGTACCGTACCACTAAGGACGGAGGAAAACTTTTCAGAAATACCATTTATTAAGGAAGTCATTAAAGCCAAAGATATTATTATCTCAGACCATAAAGAAGTTCTGAGAAACAACCAACTCGTAATAGGTTTAGCAACTCCTGTTCTTGATGAGAAAAATGAGTTAAAAGGAATACTAGTTGCTGATCTGCGAATTGATTATATGAAAAATGTCATGAAAGTTCTCACACCAGATACGAAGCTTTATGTAGTAAATGGGGGGGATAAACCCATTCTAGAGATGAACGTTGATCGAAATGAAATATATAAACAAAAAGATTGGGTAACTTTGCCAATGAATCAGTTACCATGGAACATTAAAGTCAAAATTGCTGACCGTGATTTATCGGAACTAGGATTAGCTATCAGTCAAATCATTTTTATCATACTTATTATTACTCACGTTCTTTATCTGCTCATAGAATACATAATGCTTAGAATTAAGACCAAAAAAGAAAGAAAGGAAAATGAAATACATAAACTTGAATTAGTCGGTTCTTTAGCCGCAAGTACTGCGCATGAAATACGAAATCCATTAACAGGGGTAAAGGGATTCATTCAACTATTAAGTGAGAAATATACTGAAGAAGAGGACCAATATTATTTTAATGTAATAAATTCAGAATTGAATCGGATCAACCAAATTGTTGGTGAGTTCTTAATTCTTGGCAAGCCTACTGCTCAATTGATGAACAATGTAAATATAATTGAGACGCTTAATGAGTTAAAACCATTAATTGTGTCGGAAGCGAATGCTCATAATATTGAGTGTAAATGGTTACTTCCGGATCAACCTGTCATGGTCAAATGTGCAAAAGACCAAATGAAACAAGTCATTTTAAATTTAACAAAAAATGCGTTTGAATCAATTGAACGTTGTGGGACAATACAGGTAAAACTTCAGTTACTGGAACAAGAATGTAAACTTGAAATCATTGATAATGGGAAGGGAATCCCAGAGGAAGATATAGAAAAAATTTTCCAACCATTTTATACATCAAAAGCTACTGGAACTGGTCTTGGATTAGTTATTTGTAAAAGAATCATTGATTCCTTTGACGGAAAAATTCAAATTTATAGTACTGTATCAGTTGGTACAACTGTGGAAATCACTCTTCCAATCGTAAAAAATAAATAGGAATCAATGGAAAAAGGATGGCTAGTCCATCCTTTTTATTTTACGTGCGCCCGGCATGGGTGTAATCTATAGGGTGAAAGTCCCGAGCTGCGAAGGCAGAAGTAGCAGTTAGCTTAACGCAAGGGTGTCCGTGGTGACGCGGAATCTGAAGGAAGCGAGCGGCAAACTTCCGGTCTGAGGAACACGAACTTCATATGAGGCTAGGTATCACTGGGTGAGTTTGCATGACAAAACAAAGCCCTTTCTGCCGAAGGTGATACAGAGTAA
>NZ_JAAFZF010000084.1:0-4633 GCF_010614825.1 Neobacillus sedimentimangrovi | reverse complement strand
GCAAATCTAGAGATACAGAAAACACTTATAGAACCTCCTGTTATGTTAATTGGTCGCTAACATTATTGCCAGGATTCTATGAGTGTTTTCATTTTTTTGTTTAAATCACAAATTTTGGTGATGAATCCAAATTTGAAGGGAAGAATATGCGTAATTCTATTAGTTACGATTTGTAGTCGCTCTGTTTTTAAATTAGGGTTTAATTGTTTCCCCCGTACAAAATCTTTTATTTTCTTAAATTTTTATAAAAGAGGACAAAAAGGTTGCTGTAGACCCACCCTCTAATAAGTTGATATTCTTTTTTTGTACTAAAATTATTGGGGGAAGATGGATGGATGATCAAAAATACATAAATCTAAAAATAGGCGAACGGGGTGCAATCATTAGCATCATTACATATATTTGTCTATCGTTTATCAAGTTGGTTATAGGATATACGAGTCACTCTGAAGCGTTAAAAGCAGATGGATTAAATAATACTACTGATATTATTGCATCCATTGCTGTATTGATTGGATTAAGATTAGCTCGAAGGCCCCCCGATGAAGATCATGGTTATGGACATTGGAAAAGTGAAACGATTGCATCAATGATAGCTTCATTGATAATGATTGCAGTTGGTATGAAAGTATTGGCCGATGCTACTACATCTATTTTTGTAAGTAAAGAGGAATTTCCTGATATAATTGCAGCATATGTCGATGTGTTTTCGGCAATAGTCATGTATTTTGTTTATCTCTATAATAAAAAACTTGCAATCAAAATTAATAGCAAATCTGTTATGGCAGCTGCAAAAGATAATATTTCCGATGCATGGGTAAGTCTCGGGACAGCGATAGGAATATTTGGGTCTCAATTAAACATGCCGTGGCTAGACCCTCTAACAGCAATAATAGTTGGAATACTAATTATAAAAACAGGTTGGACTATATTTAGACAGGCTTCTCATGAGCTTTCCGACGGTTTTGATGTAAATAAAATTCAGCTTTATTATAATGTCATTAAAAATATAAATGGGGTTAAAGGGATAAAAGAAATAAAAGGAAGAAACTATGGTAATAATGAAGTGCTGGATATTGTCCTTTTAGTAGATTCTACGTTAGATATTAACCAAGCCCATGACATAGCTACACAGGTTGAAAAGGTTATGATAAGAGATTATGGCGTCTACGAAGTCCATGTACATGTTGAACCGAATTAACGGAAAAATACTAATTAGTATTTAGCATATTTACATTATTCGATCTATGTAAAACACTGTTTCTCTCCTGTTAAATAGTTCTTCCTTGATGCGGGAGAGAAGTAGGGGAAAAGAGGACCGGGGGTTTATTTCTAGAAGATCTTCGGTTTTTTTGTGCGAATTAAGGAGTTATTCAATTATTTCAATCAAAAATATGTCTATTATGGAACATAAATTTTTTTATTAAAATCAAAGTAAAAATCAGTACAATTTCGTGCGAATATCGAGAAAAGAGAAATGAAATTTTTATTTGGGCTCATATTGGACAGATCTTTGTTCTATTGGTGATATAAGATATGGAAATTTTTTAATTTATTGAAACAATTTGCTAAATATTTCCGTATATTAACCTGGGGGAATTATGCTTAAAGAGGTGAAAGAGTGTATAGATTAATTATTCTTTTTGTATTAGTCCAACTAGCTATTTTGGCTAGGTATGTAGTATATGAAGCATTTGATCCAATTTCCTATGGAGCGACTTACATATTTTTATTTGCTGCATTCATTATATATTTTGTTAGTAAAAGTTCTACAAAGAAAGAATTGCAGTATGAACCTAGACAAATTTCTTCGTGGTCTTTTTTAAACAAACAGAGTGTTTTCACTATTGAAAAACCATTTTATAAAGGAGAAGTTAAGCGGGGAACGATACAACGAAGGTTTCTGAAAAAGTGGCATTATTTTATTGCCGATCTTTTGGGATCCAAATTCTTCTTAGCATTAACAATAAAAATTGATGGTGTTCAATTTGATATTAAGCCAACAAAGGAAAAATTTTTTTCAAAACAAGATTACTGGACGATTTATAAAAATGGAGAAATGGTAGGAACTGCGAAAACAGTGGTGGATATAAAAAATACAGTAAAGCTAAAAGAAGTAATTGAATTTCAAATCGGTGAAAATTCGTATTATACTGCTGCTGCAACGGTTACCTCTCATATTTCATTAATACATAAAGATGAAGAAATTGGTGAAATGAAGAGAAATCATATTATATGTAACGTATATGTGATTGATGTAAAGGACGATTCTCCAGAGAAAATCATCGCATTGATTCTTCATGCATTTTATTATAAAAATGCTTAGATATGGATTGGAAAATAGTAATTTGATTGTAAATTAAGTCATTTTATTCTCCTGGTCTCTATTTAATGACAAACTATCTCCAATACCGGTTAAAGAAAAGCACCAGTATGGAATAACTTCCACTATACTGGTGCATTTAGTATTTTTATTTAACTGTTAGTTCACTTTCAGTTACCCATTTATGATTAGTCACTTTTTCTCCTGTTGTGGAAGTGTAATCAACCATATAGATGGTAGTCCGTTGAGCCGAGTCAATTACCGCTTTGGCACCCTCCATGCCTTTCATATGGTCTGCCTCAACAGTTACTTCGTCACCTGGTTTATATGGTTGGTCCACAGCATCTTTAATCTCTTCATGGATAATCCATTTGTGGTTTGTTACTTTTTCTCCACCAGTTGTCGGTGTATATGAAATGGTATACACAGTAGTTTCGTAAGCACCAATAATGGTTGCTTCTGCACCTTTCATGCCCTCCATGTGGTCGGAATTAATTATTGCTTTACTTCCAACCTTAAATTTTGGGTTTGCAGCCTCTTTTAAACCTTGAGGGACTTCACCTGAACTTGAATGATTCATATCCATACCTTCATGGTGCATTTCCGTCATGCCCTCATCTTTTGTAGAGTTCGAATTCTGCTTTTGCTCTGTTTTATGGTCGGCTTGATTTTTATTGGAATGTTCACTGTTATCATTGGAACATGCTGCAAGAAATAAGGCAGCAATCACGGTTAGAAGAAATAAGATCGTACGTTTTTTCACTATCATTTCCTCCCTAATCTTGTTTCCTAGTAATAGTACAACAAAAATGTGCAGAATTTGTGCAGAAAACCAAAACAAAATAAGTTATTCAAAAATTAAAAGAATCGGAACCTAGTTTACTCAAAAAATTGTCATAAATGAAGTCGGGTTCTTCAAATTTTCTGCACAAAATTTTTTTACATTTATGGTAACAATATTAAGGAGTGTTTATATGAAAAAACATAGTATTATAACCTTATTATTTCTTCTTAGCCTATTTTTAGTTGCATGTGGTAATGGCACAGACAATAAATCGAAGGATACAATTAATAATCCTGTAAATAGTGATAAGTCAACCCAAGTTGTATCAAAAAAAGAAAAAGTAAATTTTGTTTATACAGCTGATCATGGGAGCATTACGAAAATGGATGCTACAACCAATAAAACTGTTAAATCAATAAAAATTGAAGGTTCAGTTCATAATGTTCAAATATCACCTGATGGGAAAATTCTAGGTGCTACTGTTGTTCCTGAAATGAGTGAATACGGAGAACATAGTGGACATGAGGAAAAAATAAATGGGTATGCTCTGTTTTATGATGTGGAATCGGATAAATTACTCCACAAAGTAGAAGTGGGAGCCCATCCAGCTCATATTGTGTTTACAGAAAATAGAAAGTATGCATTAGTGACAAACAATGAAGATAACAATGTTTCAGTGATTGATTTATCGTCATATAAGGTGGTTCAAAACATTTCAACAGGGAAGGGCCCACATGGTTTTCGTATTGCGGCTAATAGCAAAACAGCATATATTGCAAATATGGGCGAGGATACTGTTAGTGTGATTGATTTAGATAGTATGAAAGAAATGAAACAAATAAAGGTAGGAAAAACCCCGGTTACAACAGGAATTACACAAGATGGAAAAACACTTGTTACAACCTTAAATGCTGAAAATTCAATAGCTATTATTAATCTCGATACTGATAAGGTTGATAAAGTTTCAGTGGGAGAAGGACCAGCTCAAGTTTATATTCAATCTAATGGTAAATATGCATTTGTTGCCAATCAAGGTACACCTGAAAATCCAGCAAATAGCATATCCAAAATTGATCTTGAAACCAAAAAAGTGGTCGCAACAATTAAGGTTGGAAATGGTGCACATGGGATAGTGACGAGTGATAACAATAAATTTGTTTATGTTACTAATATGTATGATAACACTGTGAGCGTAATAGAAAACGAGGGAAATAAAGTAATTGCGACAATGAAGGTTGGAATGGAGCCAAATGGAATTACAGCAATAAATTAAAAAAGGGTGTCAGCTACGGTACTGCACCCCAAAAGTTAGAGTTAAAATCTAACTTTTGGGGTGTTTTTTATGGCTAAATATAGTGAAGAATTTAAGATGATGGTTGTACTAGAATATCTTAATGGTCCATTAGGTTGTGGATTACTTGCAAAGAAATATAAGCCACTAGCAGAATCACAGTTAAGACGATGGGTACGAGCTTATCAAGAATTTGGTCGAATTGGTTTGGCAGCCAAGAAAAATAAGCAGTTTT
>NZ_JAAFZF010000083.1:0-5058 GCF_010614825.1 Neobacillus sedimentimangrovi | reverse complement strand
CAATAAAATGACGCTTAAATTCGTCTGTATAGGTAATCGCCTTATCGCTAACTGATTTTACATAAGGATTCTTCTTTAGTAGTTCTTGTTCTTTTTTCGTTAATAGTCTCTTCGTCATTCTAGTTCCGCTCCAACATCTTTTTTCTCATTATAAACAAAAGTACCCTACAAGAAGGACTTTTTTCAAAGTGTCCATCTTATAGGGTACATTTTACGTCTGGGCAGGGTTTATTTTTACCCATTGCCTTGAAACTTCAATTGAACCTAATTTTTTCAATCTCTTCATCATTTAAAATCCCCTAACAATTTTGTGAAATCTTATTGTAAAAGCTAAATACCTTCTTCTTCAAATCTGTTTATGTCGCTATTATGACCCATAACAATAAGAATATCACCCTTTTGTATAGTATCTTCGGCAGCAGGGGCAACTTTAATTTCCTCCCCTTGTTGAATTCCAACAATATGACATCCATATTTAGCTCTTACGTCTAATTCTAAGATTGTTTTGTTATGTACTTTATTAGAGGCAATAATTTCAACCATACTGTAATCCTGTGACAACTCAAAAAAATCAATGATTTTGTCAGATACAATATGGTTTGCAATACTTATCGCCATATCTCTTTCTGGATGGATAACTCGGTCAACCCCAACCTTTTCCAATACTTTACTATGATAATTATTTTGGGCTTTCGCCCATACTTTAGGTATTCCTAGCTCTTTTAGCATTAAAGATGTAAGGATACTAGCCTCGATGTTATCACCAAACGATACAAAAACGTGGTCAAAATTCCTTATCCCCATTGACCTTAGAACTCCCTCATCAATAGTGTTTGCATGTATAGCTTGTGTTGCATATTGAGAATATTCATTTACCTTTTCTTGGTCTTTATCGACTGCTAATACTTCAGCACCTAATTCAGAAAACTCTTTAACCAAACTCCCACCGAATCGTCCTAATCCAAAAACTGCATATTGCTCATATGAACATTCCTTTCTAATAGCATACAGAAAAAGACCATTCCTAATAAGAATGGTCAATAAATTTATTAACCCTTCTCTCAATACCGCTTACGGAGTTAGCTGTCGGATTAGGGATTGAGAGCATCCCTTCTTAACCTTAATATGTTAAGATTCACCCCAAGATAAACATAAAAGTTTATCAGTAATGGTTCCCCCGTTCAATAATGATTCAGCACAAAGGTTTAGTATTAAAATGATAAATTTAAATTACTCCGTAGAAAGGAAAGTGTCAATATATATTTTTTAAGGATTAAAAAATAGTTCTTAAATATAACCTGTCCCGTTAATGCAGTAAGCGGCGTTTCACAAATATGAATAAATATTAGTGTGTATGCAGATTTACCATTTAGTAATGATTCATAAAGATTAATAAACATACTACCAAAACATACATCAGTTAATTGCCAGAAACAGTCAAAACACTGAAGGAGTTACGAAAAAGAATTGATCATGAATTGATCATTACATGGTTTACTACAATAATTATCGTTACCAATGGAATTTAAAAAGGATGGCTCCTGTACAATACAGAAACCATCTCTTAACTGCTTAATCTCTTTTTTTAATTTGTCCTTGACGTGGGCATCACTTTATATCAACTTTCTCTTCTTTTGTTTATAGTTATTGCACAGTCATCGATGTATCGCAAAAACAACTATAAACCACAGTGAATGAAATTGGTTATTTTCATGGTAGTACAAAGATACTTTGTTCTTTGCTGATTTTGAAGTTTAATAAATGATGATAATACCTCTTAATTGGTTAATCCTACCTCTTCAACTATTGCGCGCTTTTCTAGAGTAACGGAAAAAGTCCAATTTCTCAATTTTAATACTGAGAAATTGGACTTTTTAATATTATAATTTCCTTAACGTTGTAAATCTGCATTTTCCTGACACTACCCCTATAGGATTTATTTTGATGGTAGTATTGAAGGTTGTTGTTTTTTATTCGATCTGTCGATGGGTGCTATTGGTGGCATTATAACAGGCATCGAGTATTTACTGGAGGACTCCAGGATGAAATACGAAGATTGGATAAAAGATTTACGAAAAAAATCTTCATATAAAATGGTAGATCCAAGGGGGTTGTTTACTAAAGATAATTGTTTTGTTGTGGTTGTACAAAATACTGTGACCATACAACTTCGTAGCAAAAAAAAACCAAAAACTAAAAATGGTGGATTATCTAAAAAGGTCGATTTAATCCGAGAAGAACTTATGCCGGATAAATACGACCTTTTTTCGTTATCAAATTCAGAAATTGAAATTGCATAAAAAAATTATGGGAAGGTTTATCTAATGAAAAATACTAAATCAAATAAAAAGGATTATTCATCAATCGCAGCACAAATGATCAAACAATTTATTGAGAGTGGAAAATACCCTCAATTAAAACAAGCAGAAAAGAAAATAAAAATTCTCACTTCTTCGATGAAAGAACGTTTAGAAGCGAGTGAGTGTAAAAGGCATGTTTTTAAGAAACAGCAACTGGTTGGTCGCTTTGTTGCAAAACCAATATATGAGACGGACACAGTAGCCATAAATGAATACCTTTTGACTTAGGACTACTGCTACATGATGTGGAGATCGATAATAAAAAATTCAAGAAAATGACTCTATTTTACAATGATTCAAGACTTCAAATTACCAGATACTGTATTTTGCAAGAAAAATTGCAGAGTTTTGCCACCCTAGTTTGTCAGGCTATTTAGCCTTTGATAATGCATTAGATAAGCGATAACTTCCACCATTGAATGTTAATACGTAAGCGTGGTGTATTAATCGATCTACAAGGGCTCCTGTAAGTCGTGAATCAAAAAAAAATCGATTCCATTGACTAAACTCTAAATTTGACGTAATGATTAAACTTTTCTGTTCATACCAATCGGCAATCAGTTGGAATAATAGTTCTGAACTCTCTTTACTAAATGGAAGATAGCCTATTTCATCCAAAATTATTAAATCTACTTTTTCGAATTTTTTCTATATGAAGGCAATTTTCCTTGTCTAAATGCTTGTTCTAACTGTTTAGTGAGAAGGGAAACACGGAAAAATTTCACCGCATAACCCATCTTACATGCTTTTCTTCCTAATCCTGTAGCTAAATAGGACTTCCCAGTCCCAGGTGCCCCAATTAACACTACATTTTGCTTCTTCTTGATAAACTCAAGACTCATTAATCCTTCTTTATCAATTTGTGCTGAGAAGCGAATTCTTTCTGTCCATTCGTAATTACTTAAACTCTTTGAATCTAGAAATTTAGCATTTTTAATTAAGCGTTGTACTTTTGCTTTCTCACGTAAACGAATTTCTTCCTTAAATAGTACTTCCAAATATTCTGATGGAGAATTAAATTGAATGTTTTCGTAAATATCCGACACATAAGCCAATCGCAGAGATTTACAAATTGAGCGGATAGAGTCATTCATGATTATCACCCCCTCCTAAAGGAGCTAAAGAATCATATTCAGACCAGTCTAATCCGAAAGGATTTTCACTTTCCCCTGAAATTAGATCATAAAATTCTTCATTAATTCTCTTCATATCATGTTTAACCAGTATATCGGATATCAATTATATTGGAGCTCGTCTTGGAGATACAGATAAATCAATTTTGTTAAATACCTATGGACACCTGTCTAAGCGTTCAGAACAATTAAACAATGAGAAAGTAAATGCGTTCATGCGAAGCTGGCTAGAGAAAATACAATAAAATAAAAATAAAGGTTTTTCGAGGTATTCGGACAAAAGTCGGACACTTCATCCGTCAATACTCGAAAAAACCTTTATTTATCAACGATTTTACGCCCTCGGCAGGAATCGAACCCACATTTCAAGAACCGGAATCTTGCGTGCTATCCGTTACACCACGAGGGCAAAATATTAACGACTTACATATTATAATATGATTTCGCAAAATATGCAATAGGCATGTTGGTTTTAAAATGGTGTGATTTGGTTATGCTGATGGATGGAAAGTTGTCGAACAAAAATCAAGGTGAATTGTTTGACCTTTATTGACCATTAGTGTATGATAACAATACATAAGTTTTACATTTCCACTCAAAGGAGGAAAAAAAATGAATTTGATTCCTACAGTCATTGAACAAACCAATCGTGGTGAACGTGCCTATGACATTTATTCCCGCCTGCTAAAAGACCGAATCATTATGCTTGGAAGCGCGATTGATGACCATGTTGCCAACAGCATTGTTGCTCAATTGCTTTTCCTTGAAGCAGAAAACCCTGAAAAAGATATTACTCTTTACATCAATAGCCCAGGTGGTAGCATTACAGCTGGTATGGCTATTTATGATACAATGCAATATATTAAACCAGACGTTTCAACGGTTTGTATCGGAATGGCTGCGTCAATGGGTGCATTCTTACTCGCTGCTGGGCAAAAAGGAAAGCGCTATGCTCTACCTAACTCTGAAGTCATGATCCATCAGCCACTTGGTGGTGCTCAAGGTCAGGCAACAGAAATTGAGATTGCCGCAAAGCGTATTCTTTTCCTTCGTGAAAAATTAAATGGTATTTTATCCGAGCGTACTGGCCAGCCAATCGAAGTAATTCAAAGAGATACTGACCGCGATAATTTCATGACAGCCGAAAGAGCTAAAGAATATGGTTTAATCGATCATATTGTTACTCGCAATCAAATTGAAAAATAAGATTTCCCTATTTAAAGAAAGCAACCGGAAAAACCGGTTGCTTTTTTCTTAGTGGCTAAGTAAGAACTTGATTGATTTTGTAAGAGTGGATGAGAGAAAAAGACAGAAGACTCTGGAGAGAGTTTGAGCGGGAAAAGCGTTAGGAGAGGCTCCTCAGATCTCCCTGGAAATCGAAGTGCCTGACCAATAAAAAAGGGTCCATTGCGGTAGTGACCCCTTAAAGTTAGAGTTTTTCATTATGCAATTAATTGGCTGGTATGAATTCGATATTCAACTGGACTCATACCAGCCAGTTTTTGTTTTATTCGCACATTGTTATAATAATCGATATATTTTTCGATTTTCTTTTTCAATTCTTC
>NZ_JAAFZF010000082.1:0-5277 GCF_010614825.1 Neobacillus sedimentimangrovi | reverse complement strand
GTCGGTATCTTCAATCAGGCGTGATGATCAATGGAGTAGTAATGGAAACGGACATGGGAACGCCTCAAGGCGGCCCGCTCAGTCCACTTTTATCAAACATCATGCTTCATGAATTGGATAAGGAGCTTGAGAAACGTGGACATAAGTTTGTTCGGTATGCGGATGACTGTAACATCTATGTGAAAACAAAGAAAGCAGGAATTCGTGTCATGAACTCCATTACTAACTTTATAGGGAAGGAGTTAAAGCTCAAGGTAAATAAAGAGAAATCGGCGGTAGACCGTCCTTGGAAACGGAAGTTTCTCGGTTTCAGCTTCACATTCAATAAGACTCCAAAGTGGAAATGCTAATTTAACTATGTACAAAAATGATTGTTTAAAGCTATATAGCTTCTCTCATTGCCTTAGGGCAACTTTACATGGAGAGGCGGGCATGATAGCCTTGTTAGGCGGAGCCAGCTATTGATATTGCTGGCTTCTTGGCTCGTAAGTCATGCCCGTAGAGGCTCCATGTCAAGTTATTACTATCCACCACTTAATAACATAATTATCCATAAATCATTTTTGTACATCACTATACAATCAAAATTGTGCATTCTTATTTTGACATTTACACTCCAAAGGTACGGATTGCGAACGAAAGTGTGAAACGTTTGAAGAACAAGATCCGTGAAATTACATCAAGGTCGAAACCGTATCCAATGGAGAAAAGGATTGAGAAACTGAAGAAGTATTTAATGGGATGGTGCGGATATTTTGCCTTGGCAGAAACACCAAGTAAGTTCAAAGAATTTGATGAATGGATTAGACGAAGGCTTCGGATGTGTTTGTGGAAAGAATGGAAAACCCCGAAAACAAGAATTCGGAAACTCAGAGGATTAGGGGTTCCAAGCCATAAGGCACTCGAATGGGGCAATACACGCAAGAAATATTGGCGGATTGCCTGCAGTCCCATTCTACACAAAACCCTCGACAACTCCTATTGGAAGAGTCGAGGGTTAAGAAGTCTATTCGAAAGATATCAAGAGCTACGTCAAACTTAATTGAACCGCCGTATACCGAACGGTACGTACGGTGGTGTGAGAGGACGGGGGTTAATCACCCCCTCCTACTCGATTGGCTACCTTCCTACTAAAAGTATAGGCAGGAAATTTAAAGTAAAAAGTGGTCCCTACACCAACTTCACTTTCCACCCAGATGGAACCGGACATCGCACGGGTAATGCTGTATACCACCATCATCCCTAATCCTGTTCCATTTTTCCCTTTTGTTGAGTAAAATGGTTCACCTAGTCTTTGAATTTGTTGTGGAGTCATACCAATTCCAGTATCTTTTACTTTGATGGTAACAGAATTTTGACGATATTCAGTAGCTACCTTTAGAGTACCACCATTTGGCATGGCTTCGATCGCATTTTTAAGGACATTTACAAAACATTGGCGGAATAATTGCTGATCTCCTCTAATCGTACCGATAAGCGCAAAATCGGTTAAAATTTCTACTGAATATTGATTGGATAATGGTTTTAAGATACTAATAATTTGTTTTAATTCTTTTTTAACATTAAGTTCTTCATATTTTTCCATGGATGGTTTCGCGAAGGTTAAATAATCCTGTATAACCTTTTCTGCTGAACAAAGCTCTTCTTGAACAATGGCTAAATATTCTTTTCTTTTGTGTCTTGGAAGGTAATCATCTTGAAGAAGCTGTACAAAGCCGCTTGCTGCCGTAAGTGGATTTCGTATTTCATGGGAAATAGCAGCTCCCATTTGCTCAACAGCTTTTAGTTTTTCCGCCTTTATTAGCTGTTGCTTCATTTCCACATTTACTAAGACAAATTCAATCCAATGAGAAATGATACCAAGCCCAAAGGCAGGGATCACAAGGTATGCAATAAAGGCATCAAACAAATTTATATTGGTGTTATTAAAGGCCATTAATATTACTGAAATGATGCCAATTGCCATTCCGAAGCAAACGGAAATAATTACTCTACGAGCGGCAGATTGTTTCCAAAACCATGGATTTAACCACCATGAAAGAATGGAGACAGGTATGTAAAGAGCGACAGTTTGAAAAAATCCAGTATCAATTCCATAAAAGCTTCGAATAATTATGGCAGCGGCAGTAAGTATTGGCCCAATTTCAAAATAAAGACTGCCAATAACGATTGGAATTAATCTTAAATCATACCTGGCAGATGAGACAGGGGTATAGGAGAATTGAATGCAAATCCATATAAGAGCGATGGAAAATATAATAATTGCAGTTTTAGGCAGGGTAAATTTTTTTCTTTTCTCAAGAAAGATAATACAAATAAAGAGTAAGATAATGATTATGGAAAGATTTGTAAAAAGATGTTGTGCAATCTCCATGTATCTCACCGTCCAAATAAGGCTTTAGAAAAATTTTACTGATTAATTTGGTAAGATACAATAAATTTCACAAAATATTTCATATTTTTACAAGAAATGAATGATTGGCAATAATGTAAATTTACCTTTTATGTTAAATTAATAAGCTTCCATGAATGGAAGCTTTTAGATTCGGAAGTCATGTATTCTGTTTTATTCACTATTTTGTGTGAAATTAAAAAATTCAGGTTGGTCATTGCGTTTTTTCTTTTTCTCATTTTGCTCGCCCATTTTTCCATCAGATTCGTAACTTAATTTATTTTTTGTTATTTTCCTGCTTTTCATTTTAATTTCTCCTTTTTATTTCAAATTCCTTTACTACATTCATTTGTTAATTTCCTAATTTTTTTATTAAATTTACCGCCTCTTGATGCTCCGGTTTTAACAATTCAAATAATTTCCTATCTGTTTGTACAAGGGATTTTCCTTTCTTATTAGCAATCGGCCTTACCTTAGAAATCCCTTTTGATATCCGCCATTTTCCTGCTTTTTTAATCATTCTTAAATCAATGATACCAAGATGGTTGCCATAAGCTCCCGCCATTACTACAGGTTTTCCGTTTATCGTACCTGTTTTTAAATTTGTATTAGGAAGTTTTTTAAAAGCAGGTCCTGGAAAAACACTATGTGAATGCCCGGATAGAATGGCATGGATACCAGCTATTTTCGTTAAATAGTAGACAGCATTTTCTGTATCTGGACGATAAGGTTCGGCGCTGATACCTGTATGAGCCAGTGCAATAATAATGTCTGCTCCATCTTTCTTCATTTTTGGGACAAATTCCTTGGCAGTTTCTACAATAGGTTTTACGTAAACCTTGCCTTCAAGATTGGCTTTATCCCATTTCATGATTTGTGGAGGTGCGAACCCAATTACTCCAATCTTTAATGTATGTTTTTTCCCATTTTGGTCCGCTAGCTTTCTTTTTAAAATAACGTAAGGTTTAAAATAGGGTTTATTCGTTTTTTTAGATCGTATATTGGCATTGACTACAGGCATTTTCGCCCCTTTTAAAGCGGCATTTAAAAATTTTAATCCATAATTGAATTCATGGTTTCCAATTGTAATCGCATCATATCCTAAATGATTAAATGCACGATAAACGGGGTGTGTATTTCCCTTATAAATTCCTTTGATTCGTGCAAGATATTCTCCAATCGGGCTCCCTTTTAAATGATCACCGACATCAAAAAGCAAAGTGTTTTTTTCTTCTTTTCTTGCCTGGCGGATTAACGTTGCCGTTTTTACTAGACCGATCCGGTTATTTTCTTTTGATTGATAATAATCAAAATTCATTAAATCAGCATGCAAATCTGTCGTTGCAAGCAAGCGAAGGTTAATGATGGATTCCGTGGAGGAATTTTTTTTGGCAATTATAGATGGGGGTGTTAACTGCCAAAAAATGAAAAAAACGGCTAGTAGGAGAAGAAAGTATTTTTTGTTCATAATTAACCTCCTTGTTATTGGGATGGGTTTCAATAGTATTTGTTATTTTGTAGTAATTATGATAATTTCTATTAAATATGGGATGAATGTACTAAATGAAAAATGATTTTGTTTACATAAAATCAAAAACAATCCATTACTTTTCGTTATTCGTTTATTTACAAATATTGATCTGCTTTGATATAGTTATTTTGGTTAATTTATTAGTAAAATAACTATTGGTTTATTGAAATTGGAGGTTAAATACAATGAGTCAAAATATTGCAGGAATGATTGATCATACATTATTAAAAGCTGATGTAACAAAAGACCAAATTATTAAATTAGCAGAAGAAGCAAAAGAGTATTCATTTGCCTCCGTTTGTGTCAATCCAACTTGGGTAAAAACGGCTGCTGAAGCTCTTAAAGGTACTAATGTAAAGGTTTGTACCGTTATTGGTTTCCCTCTTGGGGCAACAACACCTGAGACAAAAGCATTTGAAACAAAGAATGCTATTGAGAATGGAGCAACCGAAGTTGATATGGTTATTAATATCGGGGCTTTAAAAGATAAACAAGATGATTTAGTTGAAAAGGATATCCGTGCTGTTGTTGAGGCAGCTAAAGGAAAAGCTTTAGTTAAGGTTATTATTGAAACTTGTCTTTTGACAGATGAAGAAAAGAAAAGGGCATGTGAGCTTTCTGTAAAAGCTGGAGCAGATTTTGTGAAAACATCCACTGGATTCTCTACTGGAGGTGCAACCGTAGAAGATGTGCGCTTAATGCGTGAAACAGTAGGCCCAAATATCGGTGTTAAAGCTTCCGGCGGTGTAAGAAGCCGTGAAGATGCGGAAGTGATGGTTGCAGCTGGTGCAAATCGAATTGGGGCAAGTTCTGGTGTGGCCATTTGCAAAGGTGAAGTATCTAATAGCAGCTATTAAGGAAGAAAAAACCACCATTGACGGTGGTTTTTTTATTTAGAACTGAACTCAGGCTCACTAACCATCTGTCCAAATTTAATAAACTTCGATCTCATTCTGATTTTTTTCTCAATTGGAGAGTTGAAACGATGGCTTTTGTGGCTTCCAATAACAATCGTTTGGAAGAGGCCATACGCCGTTGACTGACTAATGCGCTTTTCTGATGAAAAAGGGGCTGTCCGGAAAGTGGTATTTCAGCCGAAATCTTAATAAAAGCAAAACCCAAGAATGCTGTTAAATCAACATTCTTGGGTTTTTAATTTGGGTTCATTTTTCTCTTAAATGGACTTTTAAGACAGCCCCGTAACCAGGGCTTTTCGTCCCTGGTTTCTTTATGTGCGCCCGGCATGTACATGAACTATAGGGTGTAAGTCCCGAACCCCGAAGACAGAAGTAGAGGTTAGCCAAGAGCAAGGGTGTCCGTGGTGACGCGGAATCTGAAGGAAGCTGGAGGCAAA
>NZ_JAAFZF010000081.1:0-5746 GCF_010614825.1 Neobacillus sedimentimangrovi | reverse complement strand
TAAAATGTACCCTATAAGATGGACACTTTGAAAAAAGTCCTTCTTGTAGGGTACTTTTGTTTATAATGAGAAAAAAGATGTTGGAGCGGAACTAGAATGACGAAGAGACTATTAACGAAAAAAGAACAAGAACTACTAAAGAAGAATCCTTATGTAAAATCAGTTAGCGATAAGGCGATTACCTATACAGACGAATTTAAGCGTCATTTTATTGCGGAAAATGAAAAAGGAAAGCTGCCTAGAGAAATCTTCGAGGAAGCTGGTTTAAGTGAGGAATTAATCGGAATTGATCGTATTAAGACAGCTGGTAAACGTTGGCGTGCAGCCTATCGTAATGCAGGAATTGAAGGTTTAGAAGATACGCGTAAAACAAATTCAGGTCGCCCTTCTGACCGTGAATTGACCTTAGAAGAAAAGATTGCCCGCCTAGAAGCAAAAAACCAACTATTACGTGCAGAGAATGAATTACTAAAAAAGCTCGATCTACTCGAAAGGCAGGTGTTGAAGAAGAAATCACAATCGAAACGAAAGTAAAATTTGAATTAATCCATCAGACGATTCAAAAGTATAAATTAAAGCGTATGGTGAGCTATTTATGTGAGGTAATGGGGGTTTCTCGTTCAGGATTCTATAATTATTTTAATGAAATATCAGCGCAAAATCGTGCAAACCACGATGAAGCAGATGAAGTTGTGAAAGCCATCATTTTAAAAGCGTATCATTTCCGAGGACGCAAAAAAGGTGCGCGCCAAATTAAAATGACGCTTCAAAATCAATATGACATTACATACAACTTAAAGAGAATTCGCCGGATTATGAAAAAGTATGAGATTGTCTGTCCTATTCGAAAGGCAAATCCATATCGAAGAATGGCCAAAGCAACGAAAGAACATCGCACATGTGAGAACAAACTACAACGCAATTTTAAACAAGGTGTAGCCGGTAAAGTATTATTAACAGACATCACGTATTTAACCTATCGCAACGGGAAACGTGCTTATTTATCAACGATCAAAGACGCTGAAACGAATGAAATTCTCGCTTATGAGGTGTCGTCATCTTTACAATTAGATATCGTACTTAACACGTTGAAAAAATTAAGAAAACATACACATTTAACAAAAGATGCCTTTATCCATTCCGATCAAGGATTCCATTATACAAATCCACAATTTCAAGCTTTAGTGAAGAAAATGGGTTTAGGTCAATCGATGTCACGTCGAGGAAACTGTTGGGATAATGCCCCGCAAGAATCATTCTTTGGGCATTTTAAAGATGAAACAAATATAAAAGATTGTGAGACTCTAGAAGAAGTAAAACAGGAAATCAAAAGTTATATGACGTACTACAATCATTATCGTGGACAGTGGAATTTAAAAAAGCTGCCGCCTGTAAAATACAGACAGCAGCTTCAACAAGTTGCCTAGGCTTTTTTAAAATGTCCTTTACAAAGGGTACACTTTAATTAGCGAGGATTTTTTTGAAAATATTGTTCGATCCGATCTAGGCCTTCCACTAAAGTATCCATTGAGCAGGCGAATGACAAGCGAAAATAGCCTTCCCCATATTCTGAGAATGCACTTCCGGGTACAACGGCTACTTTCACCTGTTTTACCAAATCGAGGGCAAAATCAAAGCTATTCAATCCAATTTTATCAGGAATTTTTACGAAGAAATAAAACGCCCCTTCAGGCATAACAACCTCTAGTTCCATGTCTTGTAACCGTTGATAAACATAATTTCTTCTTTTTTGATACTCTATTTTCATTTTATTAGCATCATTCATCCCTGTCGTAAGGGCTTCAAATGCGGCTTTTTGTGCTATGGAGTTTGCACACGAAACATTATATTGATGGACTTTTAAAATATGTTGTGTAATTGTTTCAGGAGCAAACAAAAAGCCAATTCTCCAACCGGTCATTGAATGAGATTTAGATAACCCATTAATTAATATCGTTTTATCTTTTAAATATTGAGCAATAGATGTATGGTCCCTGTCATAGGTTAGTTCACTGTATATTTCATCGGCCAACACAAAGATTTCTTTATCACTAAGAAAATCAGCCAGTTCTTTTAGTTCCGATTCAGTAAGACTGACACCTGTTGGATTGGAAGGGTAAGGAAGGACAATACATCGGGTTTTTTTCGTAATATAAGGTTTAATAACGTCTAGTGTAAAGCGGAACTGGTGTTTACGGGTATCGATATGTATTGGAACTGCTCCCATCATACGTATAACTGGTTCATACCCCGGATAAACAGGACCTGGAAGCAAAACTTCAGCTTCGTCAGTTAAAATGGTCCGAAAAGCAATATCGATGGCTTCACTTGCACCCATTGTTACAATCACTTCAGAATCCGGGATATAGTTAAGTCCGTATTTTTTTTTCACAAAATCACAGGCAGCTTTCCTTAATTCTAGTGTACCAGCATTATGAGTATATGAAGTAAAATTATCTTCAATAGCGAGAATACCCGCCTTTTTAACATGATCCGGTGTAGGAAAATCAGGTTGTCCAATCGTTAATGAAATAAGTCCCTCAGTATGTGAAACCATATTATAAAATTTCCTAATCCCAGATATTTCAATATTTTTTACTCGTGGATTAATTAAATGATCCAATATTTGCACATCCTTCCAGTGAGGAATTTGTTAGTTTTCATGAAGATAGTCTAAATGATAACAAAATTTTAATAAAAGTAAATATTCCTGAAGGATAAGGAATTAGATTTGCGTCATTAGGGCTGATTTTCTATCGGGGAATTAGTGGCTAATTTACTGTTAGGAAACAAGAGTATAAGGTTTTATATGATGCTTAACAAAAGGCTGAATTTATCAGCCTTTTTTATTTACGAGTACCTTTCTCCTAATTTTTTAAAAATAGGTTTTTGATAGGTTCGGGATTTATAGCGATGATTCGAAGGAGAGGAATCTTGGTTTGTAATCCCAGTATAGGATTGTAACATAGCTTTGGCAGCATTTAGTGAGAGTTTTGCTTTGGGATTCCTGATATGCCCGTCCAATTTACCTAGGTGTGGAAGATTAATAAAATCTGTTTTCGTTGGAGGAATATGAAATAAATACCCTCCACATTCTACGAGTACATCTGATTGCTGTTGACTATTTTTTGGGTTGTTTGAAAAATGAAGTCCAATTTTTTTGGCTCTTCCTTCGTCAATTAGTTTTTTTAATGATTCTTGTTTCAATTTATATAAATATTTGGGATTCGGTGCGGTCTTCGCATGTCGATTAACAATAAAGACTGCTTGAGCGAGGTTTTCAATGGTAAGATTCATTTTTTTTGGGGGAATTTTTTGGTCGGAATTCAAAATTGGGTTCTCCTTTCTATTTATTCAGACATTTTTATTATACCTATTCATAAGGAAAATAGAAATAAGTTGCTTCTTTATCCGTTAATTTCATTGTAAAATAGTAATAAAAGAAGAAAAAGTGACAAAAATGAGAATTCTTTTACTTGAGGATGAGCAAATGAAACAATATAATCATTTTTTAACAATAGAATTGGAATCAGGTAAGGCTGGTCCTAAAATTCAAAAAATTATTTTTGAAATTATTTTTCAACATATTCAAGATATGGTTTTTGTTATGAAGGTTGAAGAGGGGCCAAAATTTCGTTATTTGTTTATTAATGAAACGGGTATGAAAAAAGCGAACCTTTCAATCGAAGCCATAGGGAAGACTTTTGAAGAAGCACTTTCCACCGAAGCGGCCTTTTTTCTTCAGAAAATGTATGAAAAGTTATTGAATACAAAAGAAGTTGTTATTTTTAATGATCGTTTTGTTAATGAGGGTGGAAATGAAGTATATGGTGAAACCATTTTAACTCCTATTTTTGATAATGAACATTCCATCAGGTATATCATCGCTATTACTAGAGACATAACTGAACGGACAATGAAGAAAAAGAAAATTATGGAAAGTGAGCAGCGATATCGATCGATTGTAGATCATAATTTGGATGCGATTTTTACTTTAAGTACATCAGGAAAAATTATGGAGGCCAACCCTGCAGCAGAACGATTAACCGGATACACTGAAAAGGAAATGACCATTCGTTCGATTTATGATATGATCGATGACCGTGATTTGGAGAAGTTTCGGCAGTTATTAGATAAAACTTGTTCTGGCTATGCCTTGGAAAATATGGATTGTAAATTGATTCATCGAAAAGGGCATCTTCTCATAGTACATATAAAAACGGTACCGATTATCGTCAATGAGGAAATTAAAGGTTTGTATGTTATTTTTAAGGATTTATCTGTGCAGGCAAAAAACATGGAAATGATTAAATTTATGGCTTTTCATGATCAATTAACTGGTTTATTAAATAGGAGAGCACTTCTTGAGCATTTAAATGAACGAATTTATGTAGATACAAATAATTCATTCGAATTTGCCTTATTTTCTATTGACTTAGATCGTTTTAAATATCTAAATGATTCATTAGGACATTTAGCTGGTGATGAAATCTTAAAAAAAGTATCAAGCCGCTTACTGCAGTTTCAGAATGACAACTGCTTTGTTTATCGAGTAGGTGGGGATGAATTTACCATACTCCTATTACATACAAATCGGAGTGAAGCAAGCCACTTTGCCTCCAAAATTTTTTCTTTATTTTCACAATCATTTTATTTAAATTCTCATGAATACTTTATTTCACCAAGTATCGGAATTAGCATGTATCCCAATGATGGCAAAGATCCGGAAACATTAATTAAAAATGCTGATGAAGCTCTTTTCCGAGTTAAGGAAAAAGGGAGAGCTCATTATCAGTTTTACTGTACGGATATGAATTCAGTTATTACTAATGTCGTGACTCTAGAGACACATTTACGTAAGGCAATAGAAAAAAATGAACTTGTCTTATATTATCAGCCACAGATAGACTGTGAAACAGGAGAAGCAAAATGCTTTGAGGCTTTACTCAGATGGAAGGATCATGAGTTTGGTCATATTTCCCCAGATGTTTTTATTCCATTGGCAGAAGATACAGGTATGATCATTTCGATTGGAAATTGGGTAATAGAAAGCGTTTGCAAGCAAATAAAAACTTGGAATGAAAAGGGAATTGATGATATTCGAATTGCGATAAATATTTCACCTAAACAAATGAATCAACCTAATTTTGTTCCATTTATACAATTAATGATCGA
Source organism: Neobacillus sedimentimangrovi (assembly GCF_010614825.1). Classification (NCBI taxonomy): domain Bacteria; kingdom Bacillati; phylum Bacillota; class Bacilli; order Caryophanales; family Bacillaceae; genus Neobacillus; species Neobacillus sedimentimangrovi. The sequence continues at coordinate 571 of NZ_JAAFZF010000081.1, read as the reverse complement.
AAAATATAACTTAAACCCATCGTCATTAGAAATTGAAATAACTGAAGGAGTCATGCATGATACAAGAGAAGTGGTACCCATATTATTCAAATTAAAACAATTGGGGATCTATATTTCTGTTGACGATTTTGGAACTGGTTTTTCATCCTTAAATTATTTAAAAAGATTTCCGATTGATGGGTTGAAAATTGATCAATCCTTCATAAAAGAAATTTTGTCTGATGAAAAAGATGCTGCGATTACTACAACGATTATTCATTTGGGCAAAAGTCTTGGTTTAGAAGTGATTGCGGAAGGTGTGGAAGAAAAAGAACAAGTTTCATTTCTTAGAAATGTAGGTTGTCATAAAATTCAAGGGTATTATTTTTCAAAGCCTATTCCGGTTGATGAGCTTGAGAAAATGTTTTTGTGTAGCAGCCCAATGAAAAAAATCCTTATCTAATATAAGGATTTCAGACTGTCGACAAAATCCTTTTTTAAAGGATTTTGTCGACATTTTTTGTATAATTATGTCATAGAATATCGAGGTGATATTGAAATGCTTACTAAAAATACACAAGTAAATCGAGAT
>NZ_JAAFZF010000080.1:0-5932 GCF_010614825.1 Neobacillus sedimentimangrovi | reverse complement strand
AGTCATGATGAACACAGAAAACGTAGTACCTCACTTGAGGGAGGAAGCGGTGAATCCCGTGGGAGACCTCTTGGAGGGTGGAGTGACCACTGGCATAAAGAGAACAGCTATTCACGGAAGTTATAAAGACTTGCGTCAATTATCTTAATTGAACCGCCGTATACGGAACCGTACGTACGGTGGTGTGAGAGGACGGGAGTTAATCGCTCCCTCCTACTCGATTTTACTGTTTAGAAGGAATGAGGGGAAAAGGATGGGAATAATTGTCCAAAAGTTTGGTGGGACTTCTGTCGGAACCATTGAAAGAATCTTAAATGTAGCCGAACGGATTCGTGAAGAGAAGGAAAGAGGAAACGAAGTAGTGGTAGTTGTCTCAGCGATGGGGAAAACAACCGACCAACTTGTCAATATGGCTAAGCAAATCTCTCAGCAGCCGAATAAGAGGGAAATGGATATGCTGTTATCAACAGGGGAGCAGGTTACGATTTCATTATTAGCTATGGCGTTAAATCAAATGAATCTGCCGGCTGTTTCTTTTACCGGCTGGCAAGCGGGTATATTGACGGAGGCAGTTCATGGTAATGCAAGAATTTCTAATATTAATACAGAAGCAATCCAAAAACAGCTATCTGAAGGGACCATTGTTATTGTTGCAGGTTTCCAAGGGATCACTGAGGATGGCGAAATTACAACATTAGGACGCGGAGGTTCAGATACGACGGCTGTCGCCTTGGCAGCCGCATTAAAGGCTGAAAAATGCGATATTTATACAGATGTTCCGGGGGTATTCACAACCGATCCAAGATATGTGAAGAATGCTCGCAAATTACTGTCTGTATCATATGATGAAATGCTCGAATTGGCTAATCTAGGTGCCGGAGTCCTTCATCCAAGGGCGGTAGAGTTTGCGAAAAATTACAATGTTCGTCTAGAAGTCCGTTCTAGTATGGAGAAGGTTGATGGAACGGTAATTGAGGGGGAAGCAAAAATGGAACAAAATTTAGTAGTACGCGGAGTAGCATTTGAAGATGAAATCACGAAAGTAACCGTATTGGGGCTACGTAATAATTTAACAAGCCTTTCTACAATTTTTACAACACTGGCTCAACATCATATCAATGTGGACATCATTATCCAAAGCACAACAGAGGACGGAACAACGAATTTATCCTTCTCGATCCATACGAATGACTGGATGGAAACACTAAATGTTCTTGAGAACAATAAAGATTATCTTGGTTATGAACAGCTTGACGCCGAAAATAAGCTAGCAAAAGTTTCCATCGTTGGCTCAGGTATGATTTCCAACCCAGGTGTTGCAGCTAAAATGTTCGAAGTTTTAGCTGAACAAGGAATCCTAGTCAAAATGGTTAGTACCTCAGAAATCAAAGTTTCCGCAGTGGTTGAAGACAAAAACATGCTAAATGCTGTACAAGCCCTACACGAAGCATTTGAACTTGGTCAGCATCAATAATGAAAAAGGTGTCAAGGCAATAGAGCCTGACACCTTTTTATAATTTTTCCCATTTTACAGTAAATAGGACTTTGTTTGATTTTTTTACGGGGTGTTCAAATGTTTCGGCGGTGACTCCTTTTTGTTGTTGGATTTGTTGGGCTAAGAAGCCAGCTTCGAGTTGGAAGTAGTTTTCGGCTTTCGATTTGACTCGAGATACGATAAGTGGACTGGATAGTTCGAAGTCCATTTCATTTTTCTTTTCATTCTTCAATTCCAAGTGACCCCACGAAGCTTTAGCAAAAAAATCAATGATTTCATTATATCCTTCTAATGGGTATTTTCGTGCGAGCTGTTTGCCAGCCCAGTAAAGAATTTCAGGAGTATCTTGACCTAAAATCTCAGGTAGGAGTGTTTCTCTGATTAGTTGATAACCAAAGATTGAAATACTTCTTGGTTCCAATTCATGGACATTTTGTTCAACAACTGTACTTTCTTTCACATGTTTCCCCTCTTTCTACCATTCTATTATATACAAATTGAGTCCCTTTTCAGTATCATTTTCCTCAGAATCCGATAAAACATAGAAGGGAATTTCACTATTTTTCAAAACCTATTCTTATTTTTTATAATAATCATCATTTTCCTAAAAGGAATAAATAACTACCGTAAGATGTTGGAATTTCTCATATAAAATTAAAGCGTTTTCAATATATGAGAATATAAACTCTTTTCTATTATAATATCAATATATTTAAAAAATTTTATTTTTTATAATGTATTTATGTATCCGTTTCCTTGACGCTCCATGTTGATGGGAGTAAAATGAACTTGTCACATAATTGTCACAGTGATGCTAAGTTATTTTTAAGAGAACTTAACATCATTTTTTAATTCAAAAGGGGGTAAAGCAATGGCGGGGAATCGCGAATTTTTTAACCGGAGGCTGCATTCGCTGCTTGGAGTCATTCCTATTGGGGTTTTCCTGACTCAGCATCTGATTGTGAACCATTTTGCAACTAGAGGGCCGGGAGCCTTCGAGGAAGCAGCCGAATTTATGGGCAATCTACCATTCCGAATTGTTCTGGAAACTGTAATTATTTATTTACCATTGTTGTTTCATGCAATCTATGGACTGTATATTGCTTTTACTGCAACAAACAATGTAAGTAGATTTGGATATTTTAGAAACTGGATGTTCTTGCTTCAAAGAGTATCAGGCATTATTACTTTAATTTTCATTGCTTGGCATGTATGGCAGACAAGGGTTGCAGCAGCATTTGGAGCGCATGTGAATTACCAAATGATGCATGATATTCTTTCCAACCCATTGATGATGGTGTTTTATATTGTTGGGGTTTTATCAGCTATTTTTCATTTTGCGAACGGTTTATGGTCATTCTTTGTAAGTTGGGGAATTACACAATCTCCTCGTTCTCAAGTAATTTCTACATATTTTACAATTGGGGTATTTGTTGCATTATCAATTGTTGGACTTCGTGCATTGTTTGCGTTTGTTTGATTTTAAAGTTTATTAATGAGAATGGAAAAATATTGGAGTTAGGATTAGGGAGTGAGTCACGATGAGTAAAGGTAAGGTGATCGTAGTCGGTGGCGGTTTAGCCGGCTTGATGGCAACAATTAAAGTTGCGGAAGCGGGAACACCTGTTGAGTTATTTTCTCTTGTTCCTGTTAAGCGCTCTCACTCTGTTTGTGCCCAAGGCGGTATTAATGGAGCAGTAAATACAAAAGGTGAAGGGGATTCTCCTTGGATTCACTTTGATGATACCATCTATGGTGGAGACTTCTTGGCCAACCAGCCACCGGTTAAAGCAATGTGTGAAGCGGCACCTGGTATTATAAATTTATTTGACCGTATGGGGGTAATGTTTAACCGTACTCCTGAAGGTCTTTTGGATTTCCGTCGCTTTGGCGGTACACAGCACCACCGTACAGCATTTGCAGGTGCAACGACTGGTCAGCAATTACTGTATGCATTGGACGAGCAGGTTCGCCGTCATGAAGTTGCTGGATTGGTTACTAAATATGAAGGTTGGGAATTCCTTGGAGCCGTCCTTGATGATGAGGGAATATGCCGCGGGATTGTTGCCCAAGACTTAAAAACCATGGAAATAAAATCATTCGCCGCTGATGCAGTAATTATGGCAACTGGCGGACCTGGAATTATCTTCGGTAAATCTACCAACTCAGTAATTAACACTGGTTCTGCAGCCTCTATTGTTTATCAACAAGGAGCTTATTATGCAAACGGGGAAATGATTCAGATCCACCCAACTGCCATCCCTGGGGATGACAAACTTCGTTTAATGAGTGAGTCGGCTCGCGGTGAAGGTGGACGTGTATGGACGTACAAAGATGGTAAGCCATGGTATTTCCTTGAGGAAAAATATCCTGCATATGGTAACCTTGTACCAAGGGATATTGCAACGCGTGAAATTTTCAGTGTCTGTGTGGACATGAAACTTGGTATCAACGGTGAAAACATGGTATATCTCGATCTTTCCCATAAAGATCCAAAAGAATTGGACATCAAACTGGGAGGAATTATCGAGATTTATGAAAAATTCATGGGAGAAGACCCTCGTAAAGTTCCGATGAAAATCTTCCCTGCTGTACACTATTCCATGGGCGGTCTATGGGTTGACTATGATCAAATGACGAATATTCCAGGTTTATTTGCTGCTGGTGAATGTGATTATTCACAACACGGTGCGAACCGCTTAGGTGCAAATTCCCTGCTTTCTGCGGTATACGGCGGTATGGTAGCTGGACCGAATGCGGTTAGATATATTAAAGGACTTGAGAAGAGCTCTGATGCTATTTCATCAACTTTATTTGACCGTCATGTAAAAGAACAGGAAGAAAAATGGAATGCCATTTTGTCAATGGATGGTAATGAAAATGCTTATCTCCTTCATAAAGAACTTGGCGAATGGATGACCGACAATGTTACTGTTGTACGTTATAATGACAAACTGTTAAAAACAGATGAAAAGATTCAAGAGCTTTTAGAGCGTTATCAAAATATTAATATTCATGATACCGCTAAATGGAGTAACCAAGGAGCAACCTTTACACGTCAGTTATTTAATATGCTTCAATTGGCACGTGTTATTACACTTGGTGCTTACAATCGTAATGAGAGCCGCGGTGCACACTATAAACCTGAATTCCCTGAACGTAATGACGAGGAATTCTTAAAAACAACAATGGCTAAATTTGTGGATGCTAAATCTGCTCCGGCATTCCATTATGAAGATGTCGATATTTCCTTAATTAAGCCTCGTAAGCGCGATTATACAAAGAAGAAAGGGGAGTAGGAAAGAATGGCAGAAACTAAAACAGTGAAATTTATTATCCAGCGTCAAGACACTCCGGATTCTGCACCATATACGGAAGAATTTGAAATCCCATATCGTCCGAATATGAACGTGATTTCGGCGCTAATGGAAATTCGTAAAAATCCGGTCAATGCCAAAGGACAAGCTACTACCCCTGTTATTTGGGAAATGAACTGTCTTGAAGAGGTGTGCGGTGCTTGTTCCATGGTCATTAACGGAAAGCCGCGTCAATCCTGTTCAGCATTAATTGATCAATTAGAGCAACCAATTCGTTTAGAGCCAATGCGTACTTTCCCAGTTGTTCGCGATTTGGTGGTTGACCGTAGCAGAATGTTTGATGCATTGAAAAAAGTAAAAGCATGGATTCCGATTGATGGTACTTATGATTTAGGACCTGGTCCGCGTATGCCGGAGAAAAAACGTCAATGGGCTTATGAACTTTCCAAGTGTATGACTTGTGGTGTATGCCTTGAGGCATGTCCAAACGTAAACAGCAAATCAAACTTTATCGGACCACAGCCATTATCACAAGTTCGCTTGTTCAATGCGCATCCAACTGGTGCGATGAATAAGGCAGAGCGTTTAGAGACAATCATGGGAGATGGAGGACTTGCTAACTGCGGTAACTCACAAAACTGTGTTCAATCTTGCCCGAAAGGTATTCCATTAACTACCTCCATTGCAGCATTAAACAGAGATACAACCATTCAAGCATTCAGAAACTTCTTCGGAAGCGACCGAGATTAAATATAAATTGGTTTGAGAGGAAAAACCTTCTTTTCTATTATGGAAAAGAAGGTTTTTTGTGTGCGCCCGGCATGGGTGTAATTTATAGGGTGAAAGTCCCGAGCTGCGAAGGCAGAAGTAGCAGTTAGCTTAACGCAAGGGTGTCCGTGGTGACGCGGAATCTGAAGGAAGCGAGCGGCAAACTTCCGATCTGAGGAACACGAACTTCATATGAGGCTAGGTATCACTGGGTGAGTTTGCACAACAAAACAAAGCCCTTTCTGCCGAAGGTGATACAGAGTAAATGAAGCAGATGGATGGAAGGAAAGATTACACTCTTACCCGGGGAGGTCTGATGGATACGTGAAGTACCCTTCATAACCTACTTAGT